>JAZRLU010000366.1:0-3866 GCA_045647045.1 Eubacteriales bacterium | reverse complement strand
CGAGCTCGCGGCAGGTGGCAAGCGCCTTCTGCTTTCCTTCCTCGGTAAGCATTTCGGGGCAACGGTCGGAATAAAGGAACGTACCGCCCTTGTTGATAGTATTTGATACGTCACGGATGCCGAGGGGCTTTATATCACCGTCAATAAGTCCCGAGTATCCGCGCATAATGCCGCATACCTCAACACCGTTTGCTATTGCCGCACGTACTACGGCTCTGATAGCGGCGTTCATACCCGGAGCATCGCCGCCGGAGGTAAGCACGCCAATTTTTTTAATGTTACTCATTTGTATATCCACCTTGATGTGATTTTGTTCCAAGGTATATTATAACTAAAACTTACGTTTTTTTCAAGTATCTTTTGATTTTTTTTAAAACTTATACAGTCTTTTTCTCCCGCGCACGGCGCCGCGTGCGGTTTTATTCAAAAAAATAATGATTTCCATTGACAAAAAGCTAAAAAAGTGCTATACTCATACTAATAACATTTGGCTTTTTTGCCACCGCATGATCTAATAACAGTTTGAGGAGGGTATCATGGATATAGCTATTATTGCTGACAATAACAAAAAAGAGCTTATGGTTCAGTTCTGTACTGCATATTGCGGTATTCTCAGCCGACACAATATAAGCGCCACACACACTACCGGTAAGTACATCTCTGATGCCACCGGGCTTGAAATAGAGACCTATCTTATGGGCGGCGAGAGCGGTATGGAGCAGATATGCTCGCGCCTGTCGTTCAATGAAATAGACGTAGTATTTTACTTCCGCAGCACCGATCCCGCAAAAGAGGTAAAGGATGCGGAAAGCTCGCTGATGAGGCTTTGCGATATACACAACGTACCCCTTGCAACCAACATTGCAACGGCAGAGGCACTTGTGCTTGCGCTTGATAACGGCACTCTTGATTACAGAGAGCTTATAAATCCGAGAAGCGCGTACAATCGCAAGAGAAAAGGTATTGTGTAACCCTTCGGGGTATTACGCGCCGCGCCGTGCGGCATAAACAAGAGGCTCGGTCAAGAAATTGGCTTGGCCTCTATTTTTAACAACGGAGGCATTTGATGGCTACTAAAAGGGCAAAGGTAGAGGTTATCTCATCCATCTGTGATATTGACGAAAACGGATGCGCTGTAGGAGACGAGGAGCGCTTTTCCGAGCAAAACGATGCAACCCTTACGTGTGAGGGTGGCTTCGTTACCGTAAAGTACACCGCGTGCACCGAGGGGCAGAGCGTAAGCACGGCTATAATTACAAACGGCAACGAGCTTACCGTAAGAAGGCAGGGTGCGATAAGCTCCCTTCTTACCTTTGGTAAGGATATGGTATATAAAACGCTTTACGAGATCGCACCGTATAAGTTTGATATGACGGTGACAACGGAGAGCTTTTCCTTAGATCTCGGCGAGGGTGGCGGAAATGCCGATATCGTTTACCGTATGGAGATCGGCGGCTCATCACGCCGCACACATATGAAAATAGAGGTGACCGTATGACCGCAGCCGAGCTTAAAGCCAAAATAAAAACGGGCGAGCTTGCAGGCGCATACCTGATAGCGGGTGAGGAGGATTACCTTAAGCGCTATTACTTGGACGAGATCGTTAAGGCGTGCTGCCCCGATGAGGCATTTGCGCTTTTCAACCGCCAGCTTTTTGACGGTGCGGACGTGGATATTGCAGATATCCGCGAGGCATTGGCGGCGCCGCCTATGATGGCTGACTACAAGATAGTAGAATGGCGCTACCCCGATCTTGAACGCGCCACCGAGCGTGAGCGAAACGCACTTTGCGAGCTTGCGGACGGTATTGCAGATTACCCCTATGCCGTGCTTATTCTTTTTACGGATATGGACGGCTTTGATCCGGGAAGCGTAAAGCGCCCATCGCGCCTTTGTGCGAGATTTGCAAAGAGCTTTTCGGTTGTAAATTTCGAAAAATCCACCGATGCGCAGCTTGTAGCATGGCTTAAAAGGCATTTTGATGCCGCGGGTATCGCAACCGATCCCGCCGTGCTTGCAATGCTTATATTCCGCTCCGGTCACGCAATGCAGGTGCTGAAAAACGAGGTGGACAAGATCGTTGCTTATATGAAGGCAAACTCCATCCCCGCGCTCACGCGTGAGATCGTGGAGCAGGTTGCCTCATCAACCTTGGAGTGTGACGCATTTGCCCTCTCCGGCGCGATAACCGATAAAAACCGCGCAGGTGCATTCCTTGCACTTGAGGATATGCGTATGCGCCGTATTGATGCAAGCGCAGTGCTTGCAACCCTCTTGCGATCCTTCTCCGAGCTTGTAGCCGTTTCTCTTTTACTTGAAGAGGGGATGAATGCAGAGGCAATAGAAAAGCAGCTTGGCTGGAACTCCTACAAGATCAAGCTTTCGATACGCTCCGCCTCCCGTTGGGGAGCAGCAAAGCTGTGCGCCGCAAAGGAACGCCTGCGCGAGCTTGATGCCGAAAGCAAATCCGGCGGTGCGACTGGCTATAAAATGCTTGAAATGTTCATTTGTCAATTTATTTAATGAAAAGGATATAAAAAATGAGTAAAAAGAAAAGAAAGAACGCAAACTATCATAACGCCGGCACCGCAGCTGCGGCAGCACCCGCTCCGGCATTGAGCCGCAACACTATTATCGGCATCATCATTGCCGCAGCAGTTATCATCGGCGTTATCGTTGGCATTGTTGCTTGCAACGCAAAGAATGACGGACCTCTTTACGCCGAGATGGATATCGCAGGCTACGGCAAAATAATCATTGAGCTTGACCCCTCCGAGGCACCTATAACTGTAGAAAACTTCGTTGACCTTGTTGAGGACGGCTTCTATGACGGACTTACCATATTCAGAGCGCAGGAAGGCTTTGTTATTCAGGGTGGTAAGGATGATAAAGCCAATCTTGTACCCATTAAGGGTGAATTCTCCGAAAATGGCGTAAAGAACAATATCTCCCACACAAGAGGCGTTATATCCATGGCAAGAACCAACGACCCTAACTCCGCAACCTCCCAGTTCTTTATCACTCTTTCCGATAGCGCGAAGTATTCTCTCGACGGAAAGTACGCAGGCTTTGGAAAGGTTATTGAGGGTATGGACGTTGTAGATGCTATTGCAGAGGGGCTCTTTGATCACGCGATAGACGGTATGGGCTTCGTTTCCGATGCGAATGCTATAACCATTACCTCGATCAAGATGATCGATTACAAAAAATAATTTTCCGAAGCAGGAGACCGTATGAGCTCTCTTTATATCCCAAAGGGGTATACCCCAAGGCTTGACGTTTACGGAACGCAAGAAGCTATATCGTTTATAAAAGAGGATTTCCAAGCGAGGCTTGCCGATGCACTGTGCTTAAGGCGTGTTTCCGCACCTCTTTTCGTTACACGTGATTCGGGGCTTAACGATAACCTTTCGGGCAAGGAGCGAGCGGTAACCTTTGATATTCCCGATGCAGGGAAAACGGCAGAAATAGTTCACTCGCTTGCCAAGTGGAAGCGCGTGGCACTTCGCGACTACGGATTTGGCACGGGGTATGGGCTTTATACCGATATGAACGCCATCCGCAGGGATGAGAGGCTTGACAATATCCACTCCGTATACGTGGATCAATGGGATTGGGAAAGGATCATAACCGCCGCAGACCGCACACGCTCCTACCTTATAAGCACGGCAGATGCCATTGTTGGTGCTATTTGCGATACGAATGCCGCGCTTAAGCGGCGCTTCCCCACCCTTTGCTGTGAAATTGAGCGCAAGCCGTTTGTGATCACGGCAGAGGAGCTGCTTTCAGCATATCCGCATCTTGATGCGGCGGCAAGAGAGCACGAAATAGCAAAAAAGCACGGTAAGGCGGATCGTAGCCATGTC
>JAZRLU010000365.1:0-2013 GCA_045647045.1 Eubacteriales bacterium | reverse complement strand
GCTACAACCCCTATATTGCAGAGAAGAGCCCCTTCCACTCCGCATACCTTGCGGTAGTTGAGAGCGTATCTAAGCTTATTGCTCACGGTGCGGCATTCAACGACGTATATCTTACCTTCCAGGAATACTTTGAGAAGCCCGGTCGCGACGGTAAGAGATGGGGCAAGCCCATGGCGGCACTTCTCGGTGCGTTCCGTGCACAGATGGAGCTCGGTATCGCATCCATCGGCGGTAAGGATTCTATGAGCGGATCGTTCGAAAATATCGACGTTCCCCCCACTCTTGTATCCTTCGCAGTAACCACCGCAAAGACCTCCGACGTTATAACGAACGATCTTAAGGCAGCAGGCCACAAGCTTATTCACCTGTGCCCCGTGTACGGAAATGACGGACTTCCTACCGCAGAGTCGCTTATCGCGCTTTATGCAAAGGTAAACGCACTTATGAAGGCAGGAAAGGTATATTCCGCATACACGCCCACCTTCGGCGGTATTGCCGAGGCGGTATACAAGATGGCTATCGGTAACGGCTTTGGCTTTGAGTATGATTCCGAGCTTTCTCTTAACGATATCTTCGGATATTGCTACGGCTCGTTCCTTCTTGAGGTAGACTGTGCAGACGGCGAGCGCGTTATCGGTACCGTAACCGAGGGCGCAAATATTTCCTACCGCGGCGAAGTGCTTTGCGGATGCGAGCTTGAAGCAGGCTATGAAAAGAAGCTTGAGAGCGTATTTGCAACCCTTGAAGGCAAGGAGAGCACCACCTACGAGGCGTTCAGCGCAGAGCGCACCGTAAAGCTCCCCGCACCTACCGTTATCACGGCTAAGCCCCGTGTTCTTATCCCCGTATTCCCCGGCACGAACTGCGAGTACGATACCGCAAAGGTAATGCGTGATGCAGGTGCTGAGGCAGATATCTACGTTATCAACAACCTTACCAAGGACGGCATTCTCCGCTCTACCGAGGAATTTGCACGTATGGCACGCAACTCGCAGATGATCTTTGTGCCCGGCGGCTTCTCCGGCGGTGACGAGCCCGACGGCTCCGGTAAGTTCATTATGGCATTCTTTAGAAACGAGGCTGTAAAGAACGAGATCCACGCGCTTCTTGATAACAGAGGCGGTCTTATGTGCGGCGTATGTAACGGCTTCCAGGCTCTTGTTAAGCTCGGTCTTGTGCCCTACGGCAGGATCACCGAGGCTGATGCAAATGCGCCTACCCTTACCTTCAACAACATCAGCCGCCACCAGTCCAAGCTTGTAAGAACAAGGATCGCATCCAATAAGTCCCCCTGGCTCTCCTACACCAACGTTGGTGACGTTTACACGGTTCCGATCTCTCACGGCGAAGGAAAGTTCCTTTGCTCCGAGGAGGATGCAAGAAGACTTGCGGCAAACGGTCAGATAGCTACCCAGTACGTTGACCTTAACGGCAACCCCACCTCCGACGTGCGTTATAATCCCAACGGCTCTACCCTTGCTATTGAGGGTATCACCTCGCCTGACGGACGCGTGCTTGGTAAGATGGGACACAGCGAGCGTATAGGAAACGGACTTTACAAGAACGTGCTTGGCGAATTTGATATGAAGATGTTCAAATCCGCAACAGACTACTTCAAGCATTCATAAGGAGATAGATAATGGCATATTTATCCGATATAGAAATTGCACAGAGCGCCACGCTTCGCCCTATCAACGAGATAGCAGAGGCCGCAGGTATTCCCGATGAGTACCTTGAACTCTACGGCAAGCATAAGGCAAAGGTAAACTACTCCCTGCTTGCAGACAGCAAGCGTGAGGAGGGCAAGCTTGTTCTCGTTACTGCGATTACCCCCACCCCTGCGGGTGAGGGTAAGACCACAACGACCATCGGTCTTGCAGACGGTATGAAGCGCATCGGAAAGTCTGTTTCCGTTGCTTTGCGTGAGCCTTCCCTTGGACCCGTGTTCGGAATTAAGGGTGGTGCGGCAGGCGGCGGCTATGCGCAGGTTATCCCCATGGAGGATATAAACCT
>JAZRLU010000364.1:0-3818 GCA_045647045.1 Eubacteriales bacterium | reverse complement strand
AGTGCCGAGATATGCCTCTGCATCTGCTTTAAGCTTCTGAAGGATCATTGCGGAAATTTCCTGGGGAGTGTATCTCTTATCGTCGATCGTTACCTTTACGTCGCAGCCCATATCTCTCTTAATGGAGCTAACGGTCTTGTCGGGGTTGGTTACAGCCTGACGCTTTGCAACCTGACCTACAAGTCTTTCACCGGTTTTGGTGAAGGCTACAACGGAAGGAGTCGTTCTTGCTCCCTCGGGGTTGGTTATAACGATGGGCTCGCCGCCCTCGAATACTGCTACGCAAGAGTTGGTAGTACCAAGATCAATACCTATAATTTTTCCCATTTTCATTTTCTCCTTTTTATATATGAAAATTTATTAGTTAACTGTTTTTACCATGGCAAAGCGGATCATCTTGTTGCCCTTTTTGTATCCCTTTTGGAATACCTCAACGATCTCGCCCTCTGCCTTTGTTTCGTCCTCGCCGTGGAGAACCGCGTTGTGAATGTTGGGGTCGAAGATATCTCCAACTGCGCCAACCTTTTCGATCTTAAGCTTGGAGAATACCGCTTCAACGGATTTCGCCGTCATCGCAAGTCCCTCCTTGACCTTCTCGCCGTCGTCATACATTGCCGCACGCTCAAGGTTATCTATTATGGGAAGCAGCTCGCCGACCGTATCTGCTACGGCATCGGTGTAAACCGCCTCTCTTTCCTCCCTTGATCTTCTGCGGAAGTTATCGTACTCTGCCGCCATGCGAAGGTATCTGTCTTCCTTTTCCTTTATTGCCGCTTCAAGCTCGGCAATTTTAGCTGCAAGCTCCTCGACGGTGGGTACCGTGTCATTATTAGCGGTGCTTTGTGCCTCGTTTACCTCGTTTTCTGCGACTGTCTGTTCGTTTTCGATCTTATTGCTGTCCGACAATTTTTAGTCCTCCGAAAGTTTAATCATTATCTGTTTCGCCCGATCCGTCACCGAGCATGCGGTCGATGCCAAGGGCAAGGCGGTTTACCATATCGATAACTCGCTGATAGTCCATACGCCTCGGACCTATAACGCCTATTGCTACGCGCTTGTTGCCTACCGTTACGCTTTTGAAGATCATTGCGGTATCACTCATAACGTCATTATCGTTACCGTTACCGATGTAAACGTTTATACCGTTCTCATCGATCGGGCGGGATGATATAACGTCAAGAAGCTTATCCTTCTCCTCAAGCACGCCAAGCAGGTCTGAAAGCTTTGATACGTCCGAATATTCGGGGTAGCGGAGCAGCTTGTTAACGCCCTCTACCTTAACGTCTGCCATATCAAGCTCGTTCATCGCCTCGTAAATTGCCTTGATGGCAGGGTGGATCATCTCGTAGCCCGTGCCCATAATGGTTTCAAGCTTCATAATGGTGGGCATCGTGATCTCATCACTTGTAAGATTTGCAAGGTAGATGTTTGCAGCCTCTGTAAATCTCTGCACGTCCTCGCGCGTTACGGTAAAGCCAAGGGAGAGCGTTTTGGATTTCACAATGTCACCCGAGAAGGTCATAACAAGGTGGAAGCTGCGAGGGGAGATGTATACCGTGTCAAATCTGTTTATGCGAACCTTGCCCGCACCGGTCTTAAAGGCAATGCCCGTGTAATCGGTGAAGGAGGATGCAAGGTGAGATGCCTGCGCAAGGATCTGATCCATCTCGGTAAGCTTATACCTGAGGCGCTCGTTTATCTCGTCTATCTCGCTGCGCGTTCTGTCATACTGCTGCACAAGCGCATCAACGTAGTATCTGTAGCCAAGCACGGAGGGGATTCTGCCCGCTGATGTGTGCGGCTGTACAAGATAGCCCATTTCCTCAAGCTCTGCCATCTCGTTACGGATGGTGGCAGACGATGCCGAAATGCCAACCTCGGAGGAAAGATATTTTGATCCGACCGGCTCGCCGTGGCTTATGTGAGCATCAACGATTGCCTTGAGTATCTGCTGCTTTCTTTTGCTAAGCTGCTTTCCTTCCATAGGATCTATCCTCCTGTTTTTGTTTTTAGCACTTGAATTGCGAGAGTGCTAACCCTCGTGAGTATAATATAATACATTTCACGGTCTGTGTCAAGGGTTTTTGTGCGAAAAATTATGAACTTTTTGTTAACATTAAGCAATCGCAAGCTTTGATTGCTATTTTTTGATAAATAATTTGCTTGCAATATCGCCGCTGTTGTGCATTATTACGGAGTAGGGCTTTTTCGGTGCCGGGCTTGCATATTTGTGCCTTATTAGTATATCCGAATACGTGCATATGATGCCAAAGGGGGCATGCCGTGCCGATTTTATCGCGCCCAAGATAAGATTTATGAAAAAATTATCTTGACATTGATTTTATTTTATTATATAATTAGAAAGGACGATTATTCAAAAGACGCGCGAGGTAAACGCGTGTGTGATATATAAGGAAAAATCGTGTAGATCAAAGCATTTCTAACGAAAAATTACAGAAAGGAAAAAGAGATGGACTGGTTGTTTTTGATTATAGGTCTTGTCGGTGGCGCTGTTGCCGGTGCCGTTGCCGGATTTTTAATTAGAAAAAACATCGCGGAGAAGAAGATCGGCTCTGCCGAGGCTCAGGCAAAGCGTATCCTTGAGGATGCAATAAAGAATGCCGAGACCACGAAAAGAGAAGCTATATTCGCCGCGAAGGATGAAATATTCCAGCTTAAGAAGGATGCGGATGCAGACATCAAGGAGCGCCGCAAGGAAGTTTCCCGCCTTGAAAGAAGAATAGCACAAAAGGAAGAAACTCTTGATGCAAAGCTTGAAGGCATTGAGAGAAAGGAGGCGGCTATCGCTGAAAGACGTGCGGAGATAGACAGCCTTAAGGAAAAGGTTGAGGCTACTCTCAACGCACAGATCGCAACTCTTGAAAGAATAGCAGGTCTTACAAGCGAGGAGGCTAAGGCAGATCTTGTTGCCCGCCTTGACGATGAGATGAAGCATGAGACCGCGCTTAAGATCGCAGAGTATGAGGAAAGATTCCGTGACGAGGCGGATGCAAAGGCTAAGGACATTCTTTCTCTTGCTATCCAGCGCTGCGCCGCAGATCACGTAAGCGAGATCGCAATATCCGTAGTTGAGATCCCCGGTGACGAGATGAAGGGTAGGATCATAGGCCGTGAGGGTAGAAATATCAGAACGATAGAGAACCTTACCGGTGTTGAGCTTATCATAGACGATACGCCCGACGTTATTACCGTATCCGGATTTGATCCCGTACGCCGCGAGATCGCAAGGATCGCGCTTGAAAAGCTTATATCCGACGGTAGAATACATCCCGCAAGAATTGAGGAGATGGTTGAAAAGGCTCGCCGCGAGGTGGAAAATTCCATCAAGCAGGCAGGTGAGAAGGCAGTATTTGAGACGGGTGTTCACGGACTCCATCCCGAGGAGATCAAGCTTCTCGGCAGAATGAAGTACCGTACCTCTTACGGTCAGAATGCACTTCGCCACTCTATCGAGGTATCCATGCTTGCAGGCGTTATTGCCGATGAGATGGGTGTTGACGTTACTACCGCACGCCGTGCCGGTCTTCTTCACGATATCGGTAAGGCTGTTACCGCAGAGGTTGAGGGATCTCACATTCAGCTTGGTGTTGATATTGCCAAGAAGTACCGTGAGAGCAAGGAAATAATCCACGCAATAGAGGCACACCACAATGACGTTGAGCCGCAGACCGCGCTTGATTTCATTATTCAGGCGGCAGACGCGCTTTCCGCAGCTCGCCCCGGTGCACGCCGTGAGGACGTGGAGAACTACATCAAGAGACTTCAGAAGCTTGAGGAGGTTGCCGCTGACTTTGAGG
>JAZRLU010000363.1:0-4889 GCA_045647045.1 Eubacteriales bacterium | reverse complement strand
ACGAAGCTTGTTATTGGTGTTGGGATCGGGGCCGCCTGCCTTGATAGCTACAGCCATCTCCTTACCTATCTTGGTAAAGATCTTTGCCTTTGCGGCATCGGACTTTTCCTTCTTGTGCTTGATATTATTCCATTTTGAATGTCCTGACATATATATTTCTCCTTAATTTAAATCTTCTCGGGGCTCTTCATACAGATAAGATGAAGGGCGGTTGCAAGAACCTCTTTGGTTGCCGCGGTAAGCGCAAGACGGCTATCACGAAGCTCTGCATCCTCGCAGGATGCGATCTTGCAATCGTGGTAGAAGCGGTTGAAGGCAACGCAAAGCTCTATTGCATATCTGGTAACTATACTGGGCTCGTACTCCGCAAGCGCCGCCTTTACCCTCTCGGGGAATACGGAAAGCGTTTTTGCAAGATCGAACTCTACCGCGGTAAGCGGTGCATCGGTCATTTTACCCGTGCTGCCTGCGCGCTCGAGTATCGAGCAGGTACGCGCATAGGTGTACTGTGCGTAAGGGCCGGTATTACCGTCGAAGGAAAGTGCCTCCTCCATAACGAAGTTGATATCTCTTATTCTGTTATTGGAAAGATAGTAGAAGATAACGGCGCCAACGCCTACCTGCTCTGCTATAGCTCTGCACTCCTCTTCATCGGGATGCTTTTCCTTTGTTATATCGTAAACGCGGCGGATCGCCTCGTCAAACAGATCGCGAAGAAGGATAACGTTACCCGTTCTTGTTGCCAGCTTTGCGCCGTTGATGCTTACCGTGCCGTAGGGAACGTGAACGAGCTGATCGTGCCACTCGTAGCCCATAAGCTCCATAACCTTGAACCACTGTGCAAAGTGAAGGGACTGCTGTGCGGCGGTAACGTAGATCGCCTTGTCAAAGTTGTACTCGCCCTTTCTGTACACGGCTGCGGCAATGTCACGCGTGGGATAAAGCGTAGTTCCGTCACTCTTAAGAATAAGACATACGGGCATATTCCACTTATCAAGATTAACGATGGAAGCACCGTCGTCTATTTCAAGCAAGCCCATATCGCGAAGCTTTTGAACCTGCGCGGGCATCTTATCCGTATAGAAGCTCTCACCCTTGTAGCTGTCAAAGCTGATGCCGAGAAGCTTGTAGGTCTCCTCATACGCCGCAAGGCTTACGTCTACAAACCAACGCCAAAGAGCAAGGTTTTCCTCGTCTCCGTTTTCAAGCTTTGCAAACTCTGCGCGGGATTCGTCCGCCAGAGGCGAGTAGCCCTTGGAATCCGCGGTTGCGGTTGCGGTCTGTTCTTCCTTGATAGCGTTGTTTATTCTTACGTAAAGAGCCACAAGCTCATCTACGCCGCCTGCCTCTACCTGCTCACGGTTACCCCAGCGCTTGTAAGCAACGATAAGCTTACCGAACTGCGTGCCCCAGTCTCCAAGATAGTTGATGCCTACACACTTATATCCCGCAAACTCGTGAAGGAGCTTCAAGGAGTGACCTATAACGGTAGTACCGAGGTGACCGATGTGGAAGGGCTTTGCAACGTTGGGCGAGGAATAGTCAAGCACAACTACCTTACCCTCACCGCACTTGGGTGAGCCGTAGGATGCGCCTGCGCTCTGAATATCGGAAACAACGCGCTTTGCAAATGCGGTGGGACTTATCTTGAAGTTGAGATAGCCACCGTCTGCGCGTACGGATGAAAACTCATCACACTTTACAGCCTCTGCAAGTGCAGATGCGATAACGGGGGGCGCCTTTCTTAAGGTACGGGAAAGGCGGAAGCAAGGAAGAGCGATATCGCCCATTGAGCTATCGGGCGGATATTCTAACATAGCAAATATTTCATCGGCAGAGAGAAGCCCCTCACCGAACGTTTCTTTTACCGCGGAGGCAAGAAGCTCGGCGGTCTTTCTTTTTAAAGTTAACATTTAAGCACCTCAAAGTGAATTTTTCATTTTTACGAACTCGCCCTCGGGCTTACCGCCGCCGGTGAGTATTGCGGGTATATGTACTGACATAGAGAAGGCGTATGCCATTGCCGCTTCAAGCCCCTCGGTAAGGTAAAACTCACCGTCCTCTTCCGTGATAACGGGATCGGGAATGGGGTTGCCAAGCTCAAGGGCAAGGGTGTACTCGCGCATAAGGTCCTCATCCGTTTCTCTGTCCGGATAATTCAGCCTCTCGGGCGAGATGAATGCACGGCTATACTCCCTGTTTTCCTGCCAGGCTCTGAAGGCAGCCTCTATACAGTCGGCAACCTCGGTGGGGGTTGCAACGGTCGTATCAACGATAAGCGTGTAATTTGTAAGATCCTTGATGTTTACGCCGTACTGCTCAAAATATCTCTTTTTCTCGCTTTCACGGCGGGCACGGGTATCTGCAACCGTTGCTTCAAGAGAAGCGGCGTGCTCACCCTTTCTGTTAGCGCTCATTATACGCAGGGCGCTTGTTTCTATATCCGTGGAAAGATATACCTTGAACGTTCCCTTCGTAAAATGCCAAGCCATACGGGAATCGATTATCAAGGGCTTGTCCACCTCCGAGAGGGCAACAAGACCGTCATCTATCTCGTGATCTATCTCGGGATGCGTTTCCATATACTTGTTCAGCTCAACCACCGTCATACCGTGAGATTCGGCAATACTGCGCACTATTGCACCCGTAGAGTAATATTCGGCACCGAGACGGTCTATAAGTATTGCGGAAACAGTGCTTTTTCCGCTGCCGAGATCGCCTGCGAGTGAGATCTTATCAAACATTACATACCTCCGCATTATAATTTTAACTATAGTATTATACAATAATTAAAAAGAAAAGTCAATATTTCTTGACAAATTCTTTCGAATACTGTATAATAATCTAAAATGCGATATGAGAGGTCGTTATGGATAAGGCAAAGATCGATAGGATCAACGAGCTTGGCAGGCTTTCAAAGCAGCGCGAGCTTACCGAGGCGGAGCTTGCAGAGCAGGCACAGCTGCGCCGCGAATATATTGAATACGTACGCCGCGAGCTTCGCGGTACGGGAGGAGAAAAGAAATGACCGAAGGAAGATGCTGTATTTGCAAGGCAGAAATCGATACCGATACCTCGCCCATACTTTTAATGAGCGGTGCGGCAAAGCCGAGATGCCTTTGCACAGAATGTGATGCTGCTATCGTAAAAGCTACTACGGACAGAGATCCCGAGGCTATTACCGATGCTTGCCGCCAGATCGGTGAGCGACTTAAGGACGGGGATTCCAACGATATGCGCGTTATCACAACCGTTACCGACATTGTAAAGAATGCAAGAGATCGCAGAGACAAGATCGCTGCGGGCGAATACGATTTTGCGCTTGACGAAAGCGGTGACGAGGATGAGTTTGAGATCACCGACGATCTTAAGGAGACCGAGGAGGACCGCGCACTTGACGAAAAGGAATCCAAGGTCAATAAGATAATCGATACCGTTACAACCTGGGTAGTTGGTATTGCCATTGTAGCGGCTATGGCGTTTATCGTAATTAAGTTTATTCTTCGATGAGACTTGGAATAGTCGGCACGAATTTTATATCCGACAGAATTGCAGAGGCTGCGGCGCGCACCGGGATAACGGTAAGCGCGGTTTATTCACGCACCGAGGATAGCGGTCGCACGTTTGCTGCGCGCCACGGTATAGAGAAGGTTTATACCGATCTTGATGAGATGCTTTTATCGGGGGATATCGATGCCCTTTACGTTGCCTCCCCCACCATGTGCCATCTGGAGCATACTCTATCTGCGGTGTGCCGCGGTATACCGGTGCTTTGCGAAAAGATGCTTGTTGCAACGGCAAGCGAGGCACAGGTGCTTAGCGGTGAAGTGGAAAGGTGCGGCGGCAAGGTGGTTGAGGCTATGCGCCCTGCATTTGATGAAAGGCATAAATTCGTTAAGGATAATCTGTACAAGCTGGGCGCGATACGCCGCGCAAGGCTTGAATACTGCCAATACTCCTCGCGCTACGATGCTTTTCTCCGCGGCGAGGTGCTTAACGCCTTTGATCCGAGAATGAAAAATTCGGCGTTGGCGGATATAGGTATATACCCCCTTTACACCGCGGTAATGCTTTTCGGTGAGCCGAATGCGGTATCTGCCGAGGGTACGTTTTTATCTAACGGTTTTCTCGGTGAGGGCATAGCCGTGCTTGATTACGGCAGCTTCAGCGTAGAAATATGCTACTCAAAGATACGCGAGGGTGAAAACGTTTCGCTTATTGAGGGTGAGATGGGAAAATGCGAGATAGGCAGAATGAACGAGCCTGATTTTGCAAGGTTTACTATGCTTGACGGTACGGCCGATGAGAGCGTGAAGAGTGACGGCGAGAGCAATTTTGATAACGAGCTTACCGCCTTTGCCGATATTGTAAGCGGTGCACCGTGCAACGGTTTGTGGCAGACCTCGCTTTCTGTTATGCGAGTTGTCGGAATGATATATTCCGCGCTCAGAATTGATTTTGATAATTAAGGGTATTTTGAAAAAGCCCTCCGCATAGGCTTTAGCGGAGGGCTTTTATTATGTCTGTAACTCTTTTGCTTCCGCCCGTTATCATACTTTCGGGCGGTTATTTTATATTCAAGCTGAGAAAGCATTTTCTTGATCCGCGCCCGTTGCTTAAGTGCGCATTCGGAGGGGGGGAGGTGCGTGACGGAATACGCGCCTTTGCCCTTGCGCTATCGGGCACGCTTGGGGTTGGAAATATAGTGGGGGTGCTTGCCGCGATCTCGCTTGGAGGTGCGGGTAGCGTTTTTTGGATGCTTATCAGCACGGTGTTTTCTGCGGTACTGAAGTACGCTGAAAGTAGCCTTTCTGCCGACACGGGTGGGGGTATAGGTATGATAACGGCAATAAAAAGAGCTCTCGGCGGCAGGTGTGCCCTACTCTATG
>JAZRLU010000362.1:0-8394 GCA_045647045.1 Eubacteriales bacterium | reverse complement strand
CCCTGCCTATGCACGCCATTGTGTAGGTGCATCTGCCAAGCTCGTCAAGCTCGCCGTAATACTCATATGCCTCGGTTACCTTCTGCTCATCGGTAAAGAAGGGCACGTTATTGTTAATTATGAATATGGGGCTGTTCGTATATTCGGGTACTATCGAAAGATCGAATGACGTAACCGCACCCGAGCCACCGGGGGTATCGTTTGTATCACCGTCACCTTCAAGATCTCCGAGAACACCGTCTATAACGCCGTCTATAACACCGTCTATTATATCACCTGCTATATCCCCTGCTATCTCGTCACAGGAAATAAGCGAGAAGGTGAGCACAAGCGCCATCAGCAGCGCTAAAATCTTATGTAATCCTTTCATCTAACGTAAGTCTCCTTGGTTATTTTTTCGTGCGAGGATCCAACAAACTCCTCCGTTTCACGTAAGCGCCATCCCGTAAGGTCTATATCAAGCCTTTTATCGGAAGGATAGCTGCGGTTCCAATGATAAACGTAAAGAACGTCTATCTTATCCTCGTATGGTGCGAGGGGGAGATTTTCTATAAAGCACAGATCATTTCCTTGCGCCTCATCAAGCGGGGTGTCCGATACCGTTACCTGCGGATACTGCTCAAAGAGCAGGCGCGAGAACGGAGAGATAAGCACTCTGCCCTCTGCCCTCTCTATAAGATGCTGTATCAGCACGCGATCGCGCGACTGACGCTTGCCGAAAAAGAGCATGCCAAAGGCATCGTCAACACATACTGCAACTCTCATAAGCCACCTCAGCTGTGATAAAGCTTTTTCGTTTGATACTTCGGCTCGCAGGAAAGGTGCATACCGAGCTTGCGAAGCACAGACTCGTCTACCTGCGAGAGAATTACCGTGGAATGCACCTCGGCATCCTTAAGCAGGGGCAATGCCTCCATTGCGCGCTTCGCATCGTTATCGTTTACCGCGGAAACCGAAAGAGCTATAAGCACCTCATCGGTATGAAGGCGCGGATTGTGATTACCGAGATTTTCCGTCTTAAGCTTCTGTATAGGCTTAAGAATATGCTCGGAGATGATATCCTTTTCCTTCGGAATGCCTGCAAGCGCCTTAAGCGCATTGAGAAGCACCGCGGCGGATGCGCCGAGAAGATCGGTAGTTTTACCGGTTACTATTCTGCCGTCATTAAGCTCTATTGCGGTTGCGGGGGCATCGGTCTGCTCCGCGCGTTCAAGGGCGGCGGCAACACAGCGCCTGTCATTATTAACGTCAATACCAAGCTGGCGGATGATAAGCTCTATCTTATGCACCTCAAGCTCGCTATCATCACCGCGGCGGAGCTTACAAAGCGCCGCATAGTAACGGCGTATGATCTCCGAGCGGGCTGCGGCGGTAACCGCATCATCGTCATAGATCGCAAAGCCAACCATATTTACGCCCATATCCGTGGGTGAAAGATAGGGGCACTCGCCAAGTATGCCGTTGAGCATAGAACGAAGTATGGGGAACACCTCAACGTCACGGTTATAATTAACGGTCGTCTTTCCGTACGCCTCAAGGTGGAAGGGATCTATCATATTAACGTCTGCAAGATCGGCAGTAGCCGCCTCATAGGCAAGGTTTACGGGATGCGAGAGGGGGAGATTCCACACAGGGAAGGTCTCAAACTTTGCATAGCCCGACTTGATGCCGCGCTTATTATCGTGATATATCTGCGAGAGGCAGGTTGCCATTTTACCCGAGCCGGGGCCGGGCGCGGTTACTACTACAAGCGAGCGCGAGGTCTGCGCATACTCGTTTTTACCAAAGCCCTCATCGGATGCGATAAGGGGGATATCGTAAGGATAGCCCTTGATGCCAAAGTGGCGGTATACCTTTATACCAAGCTTTTCAAGCCTCATTCTGAAGGCATCAGCCACGGGGCTGTCGTTATATCTCGTCATTACGACCGAGCCAACGTAAAGACCGTAGCCGCGGAATGCATCTATAAGGCGCAAAACGTCCTGGTCATAGGTAATGCCTATGTCTCCCCTGACCTTGTTTTTCTCTATATCCGCAGTATTGATCGCAATTATTATCTCTGCCTCATCTGCAAGCTCTATGAGCATTCTGATCTTACTGTCAGGCTCAAAGCCGGGCAGAACACGGGATGCGTGATAATCGTCAAAAAGCTTACCGCCGAATTCAAGATAAAGCTTGCCGCCGAAAAGATTGATCCTTTCACGGATCTTCTCGGATTGAAGCTTTACGTATTTGTCATTGTCAAAGCCCTGCTTAAACATAATGTACCTCGTAAAAATATTTATACATTATAATTTTACCACAATGCGCGTATAATTTCAATACGCAAAAGAGTTTTGTATCATCAAAAAATAAACGAAAAAGCACGCTCGGTTTTGGTATTTTTTCATAATATTTATTTTATTTACAGAAAGTTATTGTTTTAAGCGCATTTTTGTGCTAAAATATAAAGACCATATAAAGGAGGCATCAGTATGGATTTCAATGATTTTGAGCCAAGACGCGATTCGGATAACGAATTCGGCGGCTTCAGCCGCGGATACGGCAGCTATTCCGCACCGCGCTGGGATGACTTTACACTTGATGATGAAATTGCGGCAAAAAAGCGCTTCTCGCGTATTTTTCTGTCCTTGTTTATATACCAGGTAATAACGTTTGTGCTTGTTAACGCGGCAGCGATAGTTGTGGGGCTTTTTGGGGGTGAAAGCCTTTCCGAGCCCTTAAGCTACACGATACGGCTTATATCAAACGCTATTGCAGGATATGCCATTGCATTCCCCGTGCTGTACATTATACAGCGCCCGATAAGAAAGACCGAAAGAGCGAAAACGAGCATCTCCTTCGGTACATTTATGCTTATCTTCCTTGTATCGCAGGCATTTATGTACTTTGGAAACCTGATCGGTCAGGCTATCAACGGCACTATAGGTACCATAACCGGTGCTACACCCGATAACAGCATATACGATATCATCACGCACGCACCTATGTACGTAATTATCCCGATCGTTGTGGTTATAGGCCCTATTTTCGAGGAGCTTATCTTCCGCAAGCTGCTTATAGACAAGATGGGTATTTACGGTGACAAGTTGGCTATAATAGTTTCCGCTATCGCATTCGGCTTATTCCACGGAAACCTTTATCAGTTCTTCTACGCAACCTTCATCGGTCTTGTGCTCGGCTATCTTTACACAAGAAGCGGCAACATTCTTTATCCTATCCTGCTTCATATGCTTATCAATTTTGGCTCTACCGTGCCGATGTTCTTCTACGATGAGCTTATGGCATACGAGGAGCTTGCGCTTTCATTCAGCGCGGGCGGTGACGTATCCGAGCTTATAAATCCTGAGCTTATGAACGCTGAAACGCTTAAGATACTTTTGATCGGCGGCTTGTATACCACGATCTCGCTTGGTATGACGGTTGCGGGCATCATAATATTCTTTACGTGCAGAAAGCGCATCTTTATATCCGATAGATGCGAGGTGCTTATTCCCAAAAGAAGAGTTTGGGGCGTTGTTGTAGGTAACGTCGGCGCTATCCTCTTCCTTGTTATCTGCGGCGTGTTTATCGGCTCGGAGATCGTAATGCCCAGCATTAAAGATCTGCTTGAGGGCGGCGGAAACGTAACGCCCGACGTTGGCGGCGGCACACCCGATACGGACGTTCCCTCCGACGGTGGCGGCTCTCACATCTGGCACTTTATCCGTTTTTGGAGAAGATAAATGAAAACACCTTATATAAATAATACACCCGAAGGGTGGAATTGGGGCGAGGTTTATCCTCGCCCTCAATTTAAGAGAGATTCTTACCTTTCGCTTGTGGGTGAATGGGACTTTTGCTTTACGGACTCCTTTGCCCTGCCAAGCGAGTATAACGAGCATATCCGCGTACCCTTTGCGCCCGAAAGCGAGCTTTCCGGAATTGGGCGCAGCGTGCCCGATGGCAGCGTGCTTGCCTACCGCAGAAGGGTTACCCTGCCCGAGGGCTTCCTTCGCGACAGAGTTATTCTGCACGTTGGCGCGGCAGACCAGGAGTGCGAGCTTTACGTTAACGGAAGGCTTATCTTAAGGCACGAGGGCGGATATCTTCCCTTCTTTGCCGACGTAACGGACGGTATAGAGGAAAACAGCCTTCTTATAGAGATCCTTGTGCGCGATACCCTATCACACAAATACCCTTGGGGCAAGCAAAAGAAAAACAGGGGCGGAATGTGGTACACCCCCGTATCGGGTATATGGGGCGAGGTATGGCTTGAGAGCATACCGAAGGATGCTATAAGATCCTTGCGCATAGATGCGGACGACACGCACGCGGTGATCCTGGCAGATGCGCCCGTGGGCAAGATGAGGCTTACGCTTGCAACGGGCGAGGTATACGAAGCTGAGGACGGCGTTTTTGATATACGCCCCGAAAACGGGCACGTATGGACGCCCGACGATCCTTATATTTACGATTTTACGCTTGAATCGGCAACCGACCGCATTGAGAGCTATTTTGCCTTAAGGCGTATAGAGATAGGCGAGGTAAACGGTACGGGCAGAATACTCTTAAACGGCAAGCCCTATTTCTTTACGGGCTTACTTGATCAGGGCTATTTCCCCGACGGAATATATACCCCCTACTCCCCCGCCGCGTACCGCGACGATATTCTCTTTGCAAAGCGCCTTGGCTTTAATATGCTGAGAAAGCATATCAAAATAGAGCCTGCGATCTTCTACTCGCTTTGTGACAGGCTTGGTATTGCGGTGTTCCAGGATGCCGTAAACAACAGCGACTACTCCTTTATCATCGATACCGCCCTGCCTACCGTGGGCTTGAAGCGTAAGCTTTTCAATCTGCGCCACAGATCAAAACAAACGCAAAGCATCTTTATCGCACAGGCGCGCGAAATGCAGGATCACCTTTACAACTGCCCATCTGTGCTTTTGTACACGGTATTCAACGAGGGATGGGGTGAGTTTATGCCTGACAAAGTATACCGCGAGCTTAAGGAGCGCGATCCTTCCCGCCTTTACGATGCAACAAGCGGCTGGTTTTACGGCAAGGAAAGCGATTTTGACTCGCTGCATATATATTTCCGCGCTCCGAAGATCACCAAAAAGGGCACAAGACCTGTGTTCTTAAGCGAGTTTGGCGGCTTCTCTTTACGCTTAGAGGGTCATCTTTTCAGCGAGAAGAATTACGGATATAAGCTTTTCAAAACAAAAGAGGAGCTTACCGATGCGATATACAGTCTTTTTGTAAAGGACACCCTGCCCTTGATAAAGGACGGACTTTCGGCTACGGTATACACCCAGCTATCCGACGTTGAGGATGAAACGAATGGGCTTATCACGTATGACAGAGAGCTCGTTAAGGTAGATGCCGACCGTATTGCAAAAGCAAACGAAGCACTGATTGCGGAGCTGGGAAGAGTTACCGAATAATATTTTACCCGAGGGATCTGTGCCCTCGGGTATATTTTTTTGCCCTGATGCATAGTATCAAACAAAAAGCATCTTAACGGAGGCAAAAAATGAGCGGTAATACAATTTACGAAGCAATAGCAAAAAGAACGGGCGGCAACGTTTATATCGGCGTGGTTGGCCCTGTTCGAAGCGGAAAATCAACCTTTATCAGCAGATTTACAGAAACGGCTATACTCCCTGCGATAGCCGATGAATACGAGCGCGAGCGCACAAGAGACGAGATGCCGCAAAGCGGTAGCGGAAGGGCGGTTATGACTACAGAGCCGAAATTTGTACCGCGTGAGGCGGTAACGCTTAATATAGCGGATACAGAGCTTTCCGTAAGGCTTATTGACTGTGTTGGCTTTATGGTTGACGGTGCGGAGGGCACAACCGATGCAGAGGGCGTAAGAATGGTAAAAACGCCGTGGTCGGAGGAGCCTATCCCCTTTACAGAGGCGGCAGAGATAGGCACAAGGCGCGTTGTGCGCGAGCACTCTACCGTAGCGGTAATGGTAACAACGGACGGCAGCTTTACGGGCATAGACCGCGCGGCATACGAGGTTGCCGAGGAGCGCACGGTAGCCGAGCTTGCGGCGGCAGGAGTACCGTTTGCGGTGGTGCTTAATTCTAAAGATCCGAGCAGCGGCGAGGCAAGGGCGCTGGCGGAGAGGATCGAGGCAAAGCACGGAGCACCCGTGGCACTTGTTGATGCAACAAGGCTTACGGAGGGGGATATATACGCGATACTTGCAATGCTGGTAGACCGCTTCCCATTGCGCGAGCTTACCTTTACCCTGCCCGACTGGTATTCCCTTTTACCCGATGATCACCCGATAATTACAAGCGTGCTTGACGAGGTAAGCTCCTTTGCCGAGGATGCGAAATGCTTTGGCGACGTAGCACGCCTTGTAAAGGAGTACGGCTGCTTTGGCGCGTACGTGCAGGATGCGGGCGTTGGCGAGGCGGTGATAGAGATACCCTTTGACAAGGGGCTTTATATGCGAACGCTTTCGGATGCTGCAGGCATTGAGCTTAATTCGGATGCCGAGCTTTACAAAACGGTTACCGAGCTTTGCGCGGTGAGGCGCGAATACGATAAGCTGCGCGATGCGCTAAGAGACGTGAAGGAGTGTGGCTGGGGCGTTGTTATGCCCTGCGAGGGCGATCTTGAGATAAGCGAGCCGCAGCTTGTGCGCGCAGGCTCACAGTGGGGCGTGCGCGTTGGCGCGTGTGCCGAGGCAATACACCTTGTTAAGACCTCTATACGCACAGACGTTTCCCCTGCGGTTGGCACGGAGGAGCAAGCGGCAGAGGTTGCAAAGCAGCTTGCGGCGGATTACGAAAACGATCCTGCATCACTGCTACAGAGCAAGCTTTTCGGCAAATCCATGTCTGACCTGGTATCGGAGGGCATTGCGGCAAAGCTCGCTCATATGCCGCATGAGGCAAGGCAAAGAATGGGCGGCACGATCGAGCGCATTATAAACGAGGGTGCATCGGGGCTTATTTGTATACTTGTATAAAAATGCGAAAAAACATCTTCCATTAAGACAAAAAACGCGCCATTCGCGGCATGGGACTGCCGCAGGCGCGTTTTGATTTTGGAATTTTATTTTACGAGCGCATCAAAGAGCATAAATACAAGCGGTATCGTTATGCAGGACAAAAGATGCGATACAAGAGCCATGCCCGATGCAACCTTTGTATCAAGACCGTAGGCGCTTGGGATAACTATTGTGGAAAGACCGAGCGGCATTGCAGTTGCACACACCGTGCAAAGCTTTATCTCATACGGGATAGGCAGGAATATTACCGCAAGCATAAACAAAAGCGGAAGCAGAACGAGGCGCACGGCGGATATTATGTAAACTCTTACGTTTGCAAAGCCCTCTTTAAGGTTGATCTTTGCTATAGCCATACCCGTAAGGAGCATTGCAATGGGGCCCATACAGGAGCCGAGCATAGATACGGCGTTTGTGATAAACGTGGGTAAGGAGAAAGGTAAAAGACCGAGTATCATACCGATAACAACGGCAATAAGCATCGGGTTTGCCATATTGCGCAGCCTTGCGCCCACCGTTTGCTCCTCGCTTGACGGCATAAGAAGCGCAGGCACGCCCCAGGCGTAAATTGCGATCCAGAACGGGATAACGAATATAAGATAATCCATATAAAGCGCATCACCGTACACGTTTTGCACAACGGCGTTACCCATAAAGCCGAAGTTTGAGAAGGCAAGACCGTAGGTATAGATCTTTCTTACGTAGGAATCCTTTGTTGTAAGCCTTGATATAAGTATTCCCACCGGAATACCGATAAGCACAACGACCGCACCGCCAAGCACAAGCTGCCAGGATGAGGCAAGCTTTGCCACGGTAAACTGCGTTATAAACGTACCGAGTATGGATGCGGGGGTGAAAACGTTGTTTTCAAGCTTTGAGAGCACCGCACCCGCATTATCGGGCACGATCTTAAGCTTTGCGGTTATAAAGCCGATGATAATGAAAATAAACAGCACGCCCATTTGTGAGAGCGCCGAAGAAAACACTTGCATATTGTACCTCTGTTGCGGCATATACCGCAAAACGTTTGTTTTATTTTTTGGGGTATTCCCTGCCCCGGATCAGCCGTTGAGCAGCCTATCGCAAAGGCGTACTGCCGCCATAGCATCGGGCGCGTAGCCGTCTGCACCTATTTTTTCGGCGTATGCCTCTGTTACAACGGCGCCGCCTACGATTATCTTAAGATTAGGATACAGCGGCTTTATGCGCTCTATTGCATACTCCATTTCACGCGCGGTGGTAGTCATAAGCGCGGAGAGTGCAAGAATGCCGTAGCTGCCCCCTGAAAGTGCATCAAGCATTGCCTCTACCGAAACGTCACGCCCAAGATCGGTAACGGCAAAGCCGTAGTTTTCAAGCAAAAGCTTTACTATGTTTTT
>JAZRLU010000361.1:0-3068 GCA_045647045.1 Eubacteriales bacterium | reverse complement strand
ATTGCCGTCCATAACGGAGTCGATATTGCCGTCCTCAAAGCCGGTTCTTGTATCCTTAGCGAGGGTGTAGGGCATAAATACGTAGCTTCGTATCTGGCTGCCCCACTCTATATTAGCCTTGTTACCCTGAATATCCTCAATACGGTCAAGCTTTTCGCGCAGCTTGATCTCCATAAGCTTTGCCTTCAGCATCTTGATAGCCGTTTCCTTGTTCTGAAGCTGGCTTCTCTCGGTCTGGCAGCCTACAACGATACCCGTGGGCTTATGCACGATACGGATAGCAGAGTCGGTCTTGTTGATGTGCTGACCGCCTGCGCCGCTTGAACGGTGCGCGGTGATATCCATATCCTCATCGCGGATAACGATAGAATCGTCGTCGTCAAACTCGGGCATTACCTCAACGGAGGCAAAGGACGTATGGCGCCTGCCCGAGGCATCGAAGGGGGAAACGCGCACAAGGCGGTGAACGCCGTTTTCGCTCTTAAGATATCCGTAAGCGTTGGGACCCTCTACCATAATGGTAGCAGACTTTATACCTGCCTCATCACCGTCAAGCCAGTCGATAAGCTTAACCGTAAAGCCGTGCTTTTCGCCCCATCTTGTGTACATACGGTAAAGCATAGAAGCCCAGTCCTGCGCCTCCGTGCCGCCTGCACCGGGGTGGAAGGAGAGTATGGCGTTGTTCTTGTCATACTGACCGGAAAGAAGCACCTCAATGCGCTTTTTCTCCGCCTCACTCTCAATAAAATCGGTTTCGGAAAGCACCTCGTCAACCGAGTCCTCGTCACCTGCCTCGATAGCCATATCGCAAAGCACAACGGCATCCTCAAGCCTTGTGCAAAGCTCCTCATAGCTCTCAACCTTATATTTGAGCTGCTTTATTTCCTGCAGCTTCTTTGAGGACTTCTCGGCATCGTTCCAGAAATCCTGCACCATAGTTTCACGCTCAAGCTCCTCGCATCTCTCCCTTGCCTCGTCTATACGAAGCTGAAGCTTCAGCTCTGCAAGCACGCTATCCATAGCGCCGAGCCTTCTTTTTGCCTCTTCAAGAGCAACGATCATGTAATTTTCCTCCTATTTTGTCTTCGTTATTCGTAAGGGTGATTTGTACGTTATACTCCTTGCCCTGCTGTGGGATAAAGGGGAACGCTTTTTTCTCACCCGATATTAAAATACTGTTTTTTTCGCCCTGCTTAACCGTTATATTTAACACGGCACCGCGGTAAGTGAGCCCATTCAGGCTACATTCGGCTATGAAGGGTGCAGGATCGATAGATAAGCCCTCGGCACTTACGTCTATGCCGCATACGCCGCGCAAAATAAGCCTTACAAATCCGCTTGCACTCCAGGTCTGCCTGCGCACGGACTCCCATTCTATAATGCCCATGCCTGCCTGTTCCTGCCTACCGCCGTATATCTCGCCCGTCGTGGGGTGATAGATCTCCGCAAAATCCCCGTCACGAACGGCGCGGCTTGCAAGCAAATACAGCTCGCGTACGAAAAGATCACATCTTCCGTGTATGAGCGCCGCCTCTGCAAAAAAAGCCTCTATATGCGGCCATACCGTGCCGCTGTGCCTGCCGTAGCCCTTGCCGTCTTTTGTGGCGTATCTTTCATAGCCGGGAAAAACGCACGCTATGCCGGCATCGGTAAGCTGTACGCGGTCAAGCACGCTCTTCGCCCTGTCGGGGCTTGCTGCTCCGTAAAGAAGCGCAAGGGCAATGCCCATTCCCTCCTGCCTGTTGCATCCGCCTGCAGGATCCGTAAAATATCTGTACGTACCGCGCTCGCTATCAAAAAGGTGCGTGTTGATAGCCGCATATAGCGCATCTGCCATTTCGGCATAGTGCAAGGTCTCCCTTATGCCAAGCTCGCGTTCTATCTTAAGCGCGGTCTTGTAGCATTCGTAGTAAAGGGCGTTTGTGGAAAGCACCTTCATCGGTATTCCCACGCCCGTATTAACGCATTCATCGCGCTTTATCCTTGTAAAAGCCATTATACCGCTCTCGCCGCATACGTATCTGTCGGGATAAGCGGCAACGCCGTCACCGTATACCGCAGGTCCGCGGAAAAGCATATCCTCGCGGTCAAGCTCGGTGCTCTCAAAATATTCAAGCGTGTTTTGCACTACCGTGTAAGCCTCGGCAAGAAAATCCTTGTCCCCACTTACAAGATAGTAGCTGTAGGCACCTGTGATCCATATTACAGCATCCCAGTACTCACCGCCTGCACGTACCTTGCCGCCATTGTAGGCAAGCACCGATTTTAAGGTGCTTTTGGCTATATCGGGTATAAGAAAAGCCGCCGCATTGCGCGTGTTTATCGCGCTATCCCTCGTCCACGGTGTGGTATACGCAGATCCTGCCATAAGGCACGGCTCGCTTTCCTTAAGTATACCTGCCTTGTAGGGGCGCACGTTGGATAATATATCCGCTACAGCTATCTCAAAGGCACGCTCTAAAGTCTTGTCAGCACACTTGAAAACGGGCATATTCATACGCTCACACTCCGAAATATATCATTAACTGTTAAATTTTATCACACATTCGTTATTTTGTCAATATTATATTTAAATTAAACATTGACAAACTGCCAAAGGTTATGCTATACTCTTACTGTTAATTTTAAAATAGTGAGGTAATTAAAATGAAGGTAACTAAAGAAACCCTTATAGGCGACGTTCTTGATCATAACGTAGAGACCGCAAGATTCTTCTTCGAGATCGGAATGCACTGCCTTGGCTGCCCTCATTCCAGAGGCGAGTCTATTGCGGATGCTTGCGCTGTTCACGGCACCGATGCTGATGCGCTTGTAGCAAAGCTTAACGCATTTCTTGGCGAGCAGTGAGTAACAGATCGCTCACACCGCGCCTTGCGCTGGCGGCGTCGCTTGTACGCCGCGGCGCATATCTTGCAGATATAGGCACAGATCACGCATATCTTGCAATAGAGCTTTTGCGCTCGGGCAAAATAGAGCGTGCGGTGCTTTCCGATATAAATCGCGGTCCGCTTTCGCGTGCGGAGGAAAACGCGCGTGAGGCAGGCGTGCTTGACCGTGCCGAGCTTGTG
>JAZRLU010000360.1:0-1234 GCA_045647045.1 Eubacteriales bacterium | reverse complement strand
ATAAGCACAATGGGGCGGTTACCTGCCATCTGCAGTCTCTTCATAAGGCAAAGAGCCATAAAGTGTCCTACGTGCAGGCTATCTGCAGTGGGGTCAAAGCCGATGTAGAAGGTAGCCTTTCCGTTATTTACAAGCTCCTTTATCTCAGCCTCGTCGGTTACCTGGGCGATCAGACCTCTTGCAACCAGCTCGTCGTAAATTTTCATAAAAGTATCTCCGTTGTTATAATTATATGTTGACAAAATATCCGTCGTACGCCACGCGGAAGGGCAGGTCTCCGATAGCCTCTGTAAGCTCATCGTGATATAGCCTCTTTTTGCCGTTTGGTATGTTAGAGAGAATTATTCTCGTCTTACCGTCAACCACGCCGCCCTCGCTCATAACGCCGTATATAAGCTTTATAAGCTCAAGGCTGTTGTGATCGGTGCACCTGCCCGAAAGCGGCTCGTTTACAAGAGCGCAGTCAAGCACGGCGCAGCTGAGCGTTATTTTTGACAGCACCTGCCACGCCGCAGGATGCAGCCAAGCACCGTCAAGCCCGTAAAACACGGTCTGCCCATCCTTTTCTATAAGAAAATTAAAGGGTATCTCGTAAGGGTTGTCGGTTTTATGTATCGCAGGTAAGGGCACCACGGTGTGCGATGCAAGCTTTATAAGCGAAAAAGGGTCAAGCGGTACGTATTCTGCACCCGCAATGCTCCTTATCTCGCCTTCAAGCGCTCTCGCGGCGTAAACGCGCACTCCGCCGCCCCTTGCAAGCTTTTCTATAGCAAGCGGGCTGAAGCGGTCTATGTGCGAATGCGTTATAAATATATCCTTTGCCCCGCGGAGCATGCCTTGGAGCATAAAGGTGTTTTCAAATTCAAATACGTCCTCGGCGGGGTCGATAAGTATACAGTCATCCGCAAGCAGGGTCGCAAAGCGCCTGTATTCCTTGGACAGCTTGTTACGCGGTCTTGTCGTATCGATATTTCCCGTTCCGAGAAATTTAAGATTTATCAAAGCTCCTCTACCGCGTAAACGGTGGTGTGCTTGTAAACCTCACCCTTGTCATAGAAGCCGATGCCGTGGTTGATGCAGTCAGGCTCGGTCTGCGTTTCAAGGCAGAATGCGCCGTGGAATACCTGCTTGGTGTTGCCTCTGAAAGCAGGGCCGTTGCCAAGGAAGTTACCGATGTAGAACTGTACGCCGGGCTGATCGGTATAAACCTTCATACCAAGCTTCTTGCCCTTAA
>JAZRLU010000359.1:0-15011 GCA_045647045.1 Eubacteriales bacterium | reverse complement strand
ACGAGCTGTGCGCCCATATTTTCTGCCGCATCGGGCAATTCGATCTCCTTTGCGATCGTAACACCGTCGTTTGTAATGAGGGGTGCGCCGAACTGCTTTGCAAGCACAACGTTCTTACCCTTGGGGCCGAGCGTGATCTTTACGGTATCCGCAAGCTTATCTACACCGCGCAGAAGTGCGGCTCTTGCATCGGAGCCGTATTTTATTTCCTTTGCCATTATGAAATTCTCCTTTTACGAAATTAATCTACAACCGCAAGCACGTCAGACTGCTTAACAACGGTGTACTCAACACCCTCAAGCTTTACCTCTGTGCCGCTGTACTTACCTACTATAACGCGATCGCCTACGGAAAGCACCATTTCAACGCGCTCACCGTCAACAGATCCGCCGGGGCCTACCGCAACTACCTCAAAAACATCGGGTGCTTCCTTTGCCGAGCCGGTAAGGATTATACCTGCCTTTGTGGTTTCGGTTGCCTCTACTTTTTTAATAACTACCTTATCAAATAAGGGCTTAAGCTTCATTTTTTATTACCTCCGTTTTGTTTTAGCACTCACAGGAGCGGAGTGCTAAACTATACTGTTATATTTTATAATATACACGCAGAAAAATCAATAGCTTTCAAAACAATTCACAATTTATTAACATTTGTCAGGAAAGCTCCTCCCTAAGGCGCGAAAGTATCTTTTTTTCCTCGCGCGAGATCTTTACCTGCGTGCATCCGAGCGCGGCGGCGCACTCCACCTGCGAATAATCGCGGAAATAGCGCAGGACTATAAGCCGCCGTTGCCACTCGCCAAGCCGCTCTATGGCAAGAGTGAGGCTTAAGCGGTCAAAGGTGCGCTCTTCTTCGTCCTCATCAAAGACCGTGCTGCCGAGAGTTACGCCCTCATCGTCTGCATAGGCGCACTCGTCAAGCGAGCGCACGGGGGCTGAGGCACAAAGCGCGCTTGCCACGGCGGCGCGCTCTATACCGAGCCCTGCCGCGATATCCCCTATTCCGCACGGCTCGCCAAACGTGATGCGCCGCTCGCGCTCTGCATTTACGGCGGCGGCAAGCCTTTTTTCCTCACGCGAGACCTTGATCATTCCGTCATCGCGTAAAAATCGGCGTATTTCACCGAAAATAAGCGGCACGGCATAGGTGGAAAAGGCGCACTCGCGTGAAAAATCGAAGGTGTTTATTGCCTTTACAAGACCTATATTGCCTATGGCTATAAGGTCCTCTGTATCCGTGCCCCTGCCTGCAAAGCGCCGAGCTATGTTGCAAACGAGGGGCGTGTTAAGGCTTATTATCCGCTCGCCTGCCTCGCTATCCCCTGCTCTGTAGCGGCGTATAAGCTCGGGATTACTGTCATACGCCGCATCTGTGGGTGACGTTCTTTTTACGTTAAGCTTCATTTTGCCTTTCGGATATGGGGGAAAGAAATTTTCTCATAAGCACGGTGGTGCCCTTACCGAGCACAGACTTTACGTGAAGAGAATCGGTAAAGCTTTGCATTACAAGAAATCCCATACCGCATCTTTCCGATGCGCCGCCCGTTGTAAAGCCGGGGTGCATTGCCTCTTCAACGTTGGCAATGCCGCGCCCCCTATCGGATATCTCAACCGATATCTCACGGGTATCGTAAAGGCGCACGGATATGTATACGTAGCCAACCTGCCCCGGCAAAAGATCGCTATAGGCGTGCACAACGGCATTTGTAACCGCCTCCGATACGGCAAGGCGCAGATCGCCAAGCTCTGCCACGGTGGGATCAAGCACGGCGGCAAAAGCCGACACGGCATGCCTGCAAACGCTTTCGTTTTCCCCGCTTGCGATAAGGCGCAGCTTCATTTCGTTTATCATTCGTTTCATTTTTCGTCTCCTCCGCTTTTATCAAGGCTGATGCCGCCAAGATGCAGCACGCCCGAAAGCTCTACCATACGTAAAAGGCGCGCCGACAGACCGCGCAGCACAATGCGCGCACCTACGCGCTCTGCGGTATTACGCCTGCCGAGAATAAGACCGATGCCGGACGTATCCATAAACGTAACGTGTGAAAAATCAAGCACTATTACACGCGGCTTATGCTTCATTATCTCCGGATCGCACGCAAGGCGTATATCCTTTACCGTATGGTGGTCAAGCTCACCCTCGGGCAGCACCGTAAGGCACGCCGGGGAAAGGTTAATTTTAAGGTCCTTCATTTTGCCTACTCCTTCCTTACAGTTAACATTATACACATCCGCCGTGCGGAAAAATGTCACCTTGTGGCGGCGGATAAAATTTTATTCTATCAGGTTAAGCTTTTGTGCTATCCTGCGCTTCACCTCCCTTTTTCTTGTTTTATACACCGCCTCGCTTACCCCGTCTGCCGCGCTTTTGGCGTAGCCCGTTTGCGAGCCGATCTCGCGCACGTAAAGCTCGGCATCCGCACCCACCACCTCGCTTGCCGCAGAGAGTATGCGCGCGTTAAGATAACTGTATTCCATAAGCACGCGGCGCGGCAGGGTGCGGCGCAAAAGCTCCTCGCTGCGGCGCTCAAAATCAAGGCAATGCGCAATAACTATCGCATCGATGCTTGATCGGCGCTCACGCGGTATGGGATATACCCTATCTTCCTTTTTAAATGTCATATCTGTCCTCCTTCCTTAAGTGCAAAAAGCAGCTCCTCGCGCAGCTCTGCCAGGCTTTCGTTAAGCACCCTTAATTCAAGCATAGCCTCCTCTGCCGCATCGGCAAGCTCTGCCGCCGCCTCTGCTACGCGGCAGATATCATCCCCTGCGCCCTCTGTTATAACGCTTGCTATAAGCTCGCGTATGTTAAAAAGATCGTTTACGCTGTCTATTCTTTCACGTATCTCGCATATATCCGCCTTTATCTCTGACGGGGATCTGTATGAGTAAAGACCTTGGCTGATACAGTTTTCCTTTTCTATCAAGCTTACCTCCAAAAATGTCAATTGGTAAGTAACAATGAGTGGAGCCTTGTCACTTATCGTGTGACAATTGTAACACAAGATTTGTCACTTGTCAAGTGATTTTTTGCAAAAATTTCGATTTTTTTCGAAAAGCTATTGCATTTTTCCAAAAAATGTGTTACAATGCACGTGACAACCCAAAATTTCACGACAAAAAGAGGTGTATCATGATAGGTGACAGGATCAAAGCCCTGCGCAAAAAGAGCGGTATGACGCTTGAGGAGCTTGCGGCGGCGGTTGGCACAAGCCGCCAGAACATCCACAGATATGAAAACGGCACGGTAAGCAATATTCCCAGAGCAAGAATTGAGGCTATTGCCACAGCGCTTGGAACGGCGCCCGCGGCGCTTTACGGCTGGGAGGACAGCGCTGTGAGCGATATAGGCGGTGAGGCTATCCCCGTAAAGAGGCTGCCCATACTTGGCAGCATTGCCTGCGGCGAGCCTATACTTGCAAGCGAGGAGTGTGCAGGCTACGTGCTTGCCGACGGCGCTATAGATGCGGACTTTGTTTTACGTGCAAGCGGTGACTCTATGACGGGGGCACGTATATATGACGGCGACCTTGTTTTTATCCGCCGCCAAAGCACGGTTGACAACGGCGAGGTTGCCGCGGTGATAATAAGTGACGAGGCAACGCTTAAGCGCGTGTACTACTATCCTGAGGAAGAAAAGCTTATTCTCTCACCCGAAAATCCAAAGTATGCCCCCCTTGTTTATATAAAGGATGAGCTTTCCGAGGTAAAGATACTCGGCAAGGCAGTTGCATTCCAATCCGTAGTGAGGTGATCGGTATGGCAGATCTTATTTTTGCACTTAATGCGGTAATGCCCATAGTTTTGCTTGTGGCGATAGGATATCTTCTTAAGCGCCTTGGCATTTTCGACGCAGAGCTTGCGCGCCCTGTAAACAAGATAGTTTTCCGCGTGCTTTTGCCCGCAATGCTTTTCAACAACGTATACAAGATAGGTGATATAGGAAGCGTTGATCCCGGCTACCTTATATTCGTAGCGGTAAGCGTGGTAGTGCTTTTTGGTATAGCCGTGCCTCTTTCCGCGCTTATGACAAAGGAAAGATCGCGCAGAGCGGTGCTTATTCAGGCGGTATTCCGCTCTAACTACGCGCTTATCGGCATTCCCCTTGCGGTATCGATAGGCGGCGAGAGCGGCAGCGCGGCGGCAACGCTTTTATCGGCTGTGTCCATACCCGTGTTTAACGTTTGCGCGGTTACGGCACTCAGTATGTTTGATCCCTCGGGCAAGCGCCCCTCGGTTTTAAAGGTGCTGCGCGGCATTGTTACCAACCCCCTTGTGCTTGGTATTGCGGCAGGACTTGCGGCGCTTGGCATACGTGCAGCCCTCGGCGCTTGGGAGATAGATTTCTCGCTCTACCGTGACGTTGAGCCCGTGGGTAAGGTGATAGGCTACCTTTCCTCTGCGGCAACACCCATTGCCCTGCTTTCACTTGGTGCACAGTTTGAATTTTCCGCCGTTGCATCTGCAAAGCGCGAGATCATATGGGGCACGCTTTTGCGCACGCTTATCGTGCCTGCGGTATGCCTCGGTGTAGCTCTTTGCATACCCACGCTTGACGCAGGACATTACGCCGCATTTATCGGTCTTTACGCTACTCCCCTTGCGGTATCTACCGTACCTATGACGCAGGAGATGGGCTCGGACTCCGACCTTGCAGGTCAGCTGGTTATCTTTACTACGCTTGCTTCCGGCTTCGGAATATTTATGTTCACCTATCTGCTTAAGCTTATAGGGGTGTTCTAAAAATACAAATTTTAATGCAAAATGCAAAATGCAAAAAAAGGCGGAAAGCGGCAACATTTACGCACTTTCCCCATAAGGATATTAACTGCGTATATGCGGTACTATATATGAGGGCTGTCGCATTTATGCATAACCAAATAAAAACCGGCTGAAGCATTTTCATAACAGTGCTTCTGCCGGTTTTTTATGCAAATTTAAAGAAATCAAGGTTGAAAACCTACGGTTTCCTTGGTTTTTATTGAAATTTTTTATTTTACCTCTTCGATTTTATATCGTTTATAAATCATTTCCACAGTCACCTGAAATCTTAATAGATACTTGCAAATAAATTGTTTTTGAAAATAAGAAGTTTAAGTTATCTTAGTCGAAAATATCGGATGTTTTTTCCGTTTCCTTCGCGCTTTAACTCGCCCTCGGCAACGAGTTTGCGAAGCGCACCTTCGATAGAACTGATACTCAATGAAGGACACAGTTCTCTGATATTCTGCTTGGAAAATCTGCCGATCTTATTCATCGTCGCGCGGCGAACGGTTTCAAGTGCCGACAGCTTTGTTTCTACAAGCGCGAATCTATCCTCGAAATCCTTATAGGCTGCAAGTATCGTACCGAGCAGATATTTGATGAACGGAACGGCATCCGCCTTTCCTTCGTGCCATCCCGTCTGTGCTTCGCCAAGCGCATCGTAGTACAAGTCTTTATTCTTAGCAATCTTCGCTTCAAGAGAAATATATTTACCAACGTAGAACCCATTTCGGTAAAGAAGCAATGTGGTGAGCAGACGGCTCATTCTGCCGTTTCCGTCATTGAACGGATGGATGCAAAGAAAGTCGTGAATGAATATCGGAATCGCAATCAACGGTTCAAGCTCGTTATTTCCGATAACCCTATTAAACTCATTGCAGATGCTTTCGAGCGCAGTCGGAGTTTCAAACGTATCAAGCGGAGTGAACAATATTCTCGTACTGCCGTCCGGATATGTTGCACTGATATAATTTTGCACGCTCTTTGTTCTGCCTGCTGCAGGATTGTTCATGTGGCTATATAAGATTTTGTGAAGTTGCAGAATGTAGTTCGGCGTAATCGGGATGGCGTCAAAGCTCTCGTGGATGATATTTAACACATCACGGTATCCTGCAATCTCTTGCTCATCTCTGTTTTTAGGCGTAGTTTTATCCTCTACGATCTGCCTGATTCTCGTGTTGGTCGTAACGATACCTTCTATTGCATTGGAGCTTTCTGTACTCTGCACCTTTGCAATCTCCACAAGCTTTTCAAGCTCTTGCGGGCGTTGCTTGAGATACATCTCTTGCTTTCCGGCTTCTTTATATATGGCCGCAATTAAGCCGAGCAACTCGGAATCCCATTTTTGTTCGTTAATTTTGGAGTAGTTAAATGTTCTCATAACCTTAACCTCGCTTTAATTCCCTTAAATAATATCATATTATGAGGGATTTGTCAACACTTTAAGGGGATGTTTCCTTAATATTGTTTCAAAAATAAGGGAACTTCAATTGCTTTAAGGATATATTTCACTAAAAAACTAAGTTTGCCCTACGGGCAAGTGAAGTTATCTTCGATAGTGAAGTTCACTTCGTGAGTGAAGTTTCGCCTGATGGCGAAGTGATGGGCAAACTTAACTTCACTTGGTGCATAAAAGTTGCAAAGCAACTTTGCACAAACTTCACTGCATAGCAACTTCACTTTCGCGGCAGCGAAAACTTCACTAACAGAAAATTAAAAAAAGTACGGTTTTTGATGCAAAATTCATTTTTTTAGCGGAAAGCGGCAATGCTTTCCGCTTTTTTCTTGCATTCGGGCTTATTTTGCATCAAATCCTGCAAAATCGGTGTTCGGATCGCAGGGATATGCGGATAAAATGCGGCAAAACGGAGTAAAACGCAGGCGCTTTTATGATTTGGCACTTATTCGCGTGCAAAACGGGGCGAATTTCGGCGGTTTTATTAACAAAATACAAATTTTTGCGATAATTTTTCACCTGCTTGACTTTACGGCGTATTTATGTTAATATAAAAAGAGAAAATATTTAAAATAGGGGGAGTGTGCCTATGAGGCTTTCCGTTATAATTTGCGTTTACAATACGGACAGGGCGTATTTTGAGGAATGCCTTAAGAGCATTACCGAATCCACCCTTACAAAAGGTGAATACGAGATCGTTGTGGTTGACGATGGCTCAGGAATAGATTATACCGACCTTATCACGCGATACGGTGCAAGGTATACAAAAACCGAAAACCGCGGTATGCTTGCGGCAAGATCGCTTGGTATATCGATGGCGCGCGGCAAGTGGTGCGTGTTTGTTGACTCGGACGATACGGTGAGCTTTAACTACCACCGCCCGATGCTTAAGCGCGCGGAGCAAACGGGCGCCGATATCGTGCTTTCGGACTGGGCATTCCACACGGTGCGCTCGCGCTACTATTGCAAGACGGACAGCGTGATAGCAACAGATATTGCTGCTGTGGGGGAAGACGTTTTACCCCTGCTTTTCCGCCACGGCGGTGCGCAGCACTCCTATTTTGTGCTTTGGAACAAGCTTTTCCGCACGGAGCTTTTACGCAAGGTATGCGAGGACGTAAGGGACACCGAGGAAGGCTTCGGTAAATTCAACTACTCCGAGGATGCACTGCGATGCTTTTATGCCTACAAGCGCGCACAGCGCGTAGTAAACGTGCATAGCGGCGGCTACTATTTTTACCGCATACACGCATCTCAAAGCGTTAACGTTGTGGGTATTGACACGCTGCGCGCTCAGATCGCTTGTATGAGGGAGACCTTCCTTGCTATGGAGCGCGGCATAGCGGAGCATCCGAGGGCGGACGAGCTTCGTGACGGGCTTATGCGCTGGAGGGCGCTTTCTGCGCGCTCTCATTATTCTTACGCGCGTGCAGGCGGATACGAGGAGCTTTACCCCGTGATACGCGAGGCGTACGGCGTGGAAAGACTGCGCATCTCTACGCTTAAGGATAGCCGCGTTTATATAAACAACTGCCCGTTGCCGACCAATATAGAGAAAATAGACGGTGAGCTGCTTAAGATATTTTCCGAGGGCGGCGGCAAAATTTGCCCGTGCGGCACGGGAAAATACACACGCGCGGCGGTGCGCGGACTTAATGCGATCGGTTGCACGGTGGAGTACGTACGCGGTGCGGCGGTGCTGCCCGAGGAGAGCTACAGACTGCGCGACAAAATAATTATGAACCCCATAGTATACACTACGTCTCTTTTGCTTTTCCCAAAGGGCTCGCGCCTGCGCGCCTTTTTAAAGCGCCATATATAATTTTTGCGAGGTTGATATGATTAGATCAAAATTCAGCGCCTTTATTACGAAAATGCGCGAGAACAGCTTTCTGTTTTCGGAGCTTGTAAAGCGCGACTTTAAGAAAAAATACAAAAGAACCTATCTCGGAATGCTGTGGAGCGTGCTCTCTCCCCTGCTTACCCTGCTTGTTATGAGCATCGTATTCAAGAGCTTTTTCGGCAGATCGATACCGCACTACACGATCTACCTTTTCTGCGGTAATATCGTATTCTCCTTCTTCTCCGATGCAACGAACGGCGGTATGGGCTCGCTTCTTTGGAACTCGGATATATTCTCAAAGATAAACGTGCCTAAGTATCTGTTCCTGTTCTCGCGCAACGTGTCAAGCCTTATCAACTTCGGGCTGACGCTTGCGGTGTTCTTTATCTTCTGCATCATTGACGGAATAAGCTTCCGCTGGTGCTTCCTTATGCTTATAATACCGATAGCCTGCTTGATAATCTTCAACCTCGGTATGGGTCTTATACTTTCGGCTTTGTTCGTATTCTTCAGAGATATACAGTATCTTTGGAGCGTGTTTACGATGCTGCTTATGTATATGTCGGCTATCTTCTACACGGTGGACGAGGCTACCTTTGGCGGCTATGCAAAGCTCTTCCTTGTTAACCCGATCTACGTGTATATAAAATACTTCAGGCTTATAGTGCTTGAAGGGGCGATACCCTCTATACAGTATAACCTGCTTGCGGTAGGCTATGCCGTAGTATGCTTCGCCATCGGTGCACTTATATACAAAAAGTGCAATCACAAGTTCCTTTACTACGTATAAGGAGGCGGATTTATGGAAAACGAAAGCAAAAAACCTATCCTCTCCCTCTCGGGCGTATCCATAAGATACGTATCGGGTGACTTTAAGGAGATAGGCTTAAAGGAATATTTTCTGCGCAAGATAACGCGCAACTATCAGGTAAAGGAATTTTGGGCGGATAAGGACGTAACCTTTTCGCTTGACCGCGGCGATATGCTTGGCATAATCGGCACAAACGGCGCCGGTAAATCCACCCTGCTTAAAGCAATATCCGGAATTATGGTGCCAACGGAGGGCTACGTTGAGTGCAACGGCAAGATAGCCGCCCTGCTTGAGCTTGGCTCGGGCTTTGACGGGGATCTTACGGTAAAGGAAAACACCTATCTGCGCGGCGCGTTGCTTGGCTACACAAAAAAGTTTATGGACGAGACCTACAGACAGATAATAGACTTTGCGGAGCTCTCGGAGTATGAGGACCGCGCCTTCAAGCATCTGTCATCGGGTATGAAGTCCCGCCTTGCATTCTCCATAGCATCTCTTGTCAACCCCGATATCCTTATTCTTGACGAGGTGCTTTCGGTTGGTGACGGCGGATTCCGCAAAAAGAGCGAGGAAAAGATGCGCTCCATTATAAAGGGCGGTGCAACAACGATACTTGTTTCCCACTCCGTGCCGCAGGTGCGCGCAATGTGCAACAAGATACTTTGGCTTGATCACGGAAGGCAGATAACCTTCGGTAACAACGTTAAGGGCATTCTTGATGCTTACGAGGAATTTTTGAAAACAAAAAAGCTGTCCGAAGAAATTCAGGCAAATCTATAAAGAGACGTGACGAAAGGAAAATACGGTATGGCAAAGGTAAGTATAGTTATCCCAATTTACAACGTGGAGAAGTACCTCAGAGAGTGTCTTGACAGCGTTATAGGTCAGACACTTCAGGACATTGAGATCATCTGTGTTAACGACGGCTCGAAGGATTCGTCGCTTGCAATTATGCAGGAGTACGCAGAGCGCGATGAGCGCGTTAAGATCATAGACAAGCCCAACAGCGGCTACGGTAACTCTATGAACCGCGGCTTTGATATGGCAACGGGCGAGTATATCGGTATTGTTGAATCGGACGATTACGCAGATGCAAATATGTTTGAGACGCTTTACAGAGTGGCAAAGGAAGAAAACGCCGACGTTGTTAAGGGCGGATTTTACTACTTCTTCTCAAAGCCCGAGGTATCTAATACCCCTGCGCCTATTGCATCCGAGGTGATGTGCGCGCGAACCTTCTGCCCCACAGAGGACTTTAAGTCTCGCCGCGAGATGGCAGACTTCTTTAACATAAAGCCCACCATATGGTCGGCTATCTACCGCCGCGATTTTATAAGAGAGTGCGGCATACGCTTTAACGAAACGCCCGGTGCATCCTATCAGGATCTTTCGTTTACCTTTAAGGTATGGTCGCTTGCAAGGCGCGTACGCCTTGTGCCCGACTGCTTCCTTCATTACAGACAGGACAACGAGGCTTCAAGCGTAAATTCCCCCGGAAAGGTATACTGCGTGTACGATGAGTATTGCGAGATATCCCGCTTCCTTGACGGGCATCCCACCCTTAAGGGCAAGCTTGAAGGTGTAAAGAACCGCCTTAAATACGACTCCTATATGTGGAACTACGAGCGCCTTTCACCCGAGCTGCGCGTTGAATTTATAGAATTTGCATCATCCGACCTTGCAAAGGATATGCAGGGCGGTATCTGCGAGCGCGAGCTTTACCCCTGGTACAAATGGAACACCCTTTGCCTTATTATCGAGGACTGGGAGAAGTTCCACAAGCGCCGCGAGGACGAGCGCGCAGGAATTGCCGTGGCAGACGAGGATGAGGGTGCAAAGCGCCCGAACGTTTTTGTGCGCGGCTACAGATGCATTCAGGAGCACGGCTTCAGATACACGGTAAAGAGATTTTTTGACAAGATAGGAGGTCGCGGATAATGGGATGCGGTGAAAAGATTTCCGTAATTATACCTATCTACAACGTAGAAAACTATCTTCCGCGCTGCCTTGACAGCTGCATTTGCCAAACGCTTTACGACGTTGAATTTATCTGCGTAAACGACGGCAGCACAGACCGATCTGCAAAGATACTTGAAGAATATGCCGCAAGGGATAACAGAATAAGAGTTATCACAAAGGAAAACGGCGGCCTTTCCTCTGCGCGCAATGCGGGACTTGATGCGGCACGCGGCAAGTGGATAATGTTTCTTGATTCGGACGATTTCCTTACGGAGGATGCCTGCCACAGAGTGTGGGTTGAATCCGAGGAGGCAAATACGGATATCATAGCCTTCGGCGCAGAGCTGTACCCCAAGGTACCAAAGCCTGACGGATGGTATGAAAGAACGCTTTATATAGGCACGCGCCGCTACTTCGGCTTCAAGCCCGAGATCCTCTTTAAGGAGGCAGGCGCAAAGCCCTTTGTATGGAGGCAGGCTTACCGCCGCGAGTTTCTTAAGAGCACGGGGGTAAGGTTTGACGACGGCTACGGCGAGGATATAATCTTCCAGTTTAAGATCTTCCCCGAGGCAGAAAACGTTGCCTTTATTTCCGACAGACTTTACGTATACCGCTGGTACAGGCAGGGCTCGCTTATGGCACAGGTAAACAGCCTGCCCGATTCCAAGCTTGAGCAGCACCTTTCTATAGCCCACCGCATTCTCTCCTATTGGAGCGAGCGCGGCATTACCGAAAAATACGGCGTTTACACGCTTGATTGGGTGCTTGAATTCATAGTAAACGACCTTATAGAAAACGACTACGAGAAGAAAAAGGAATATGCCAAAGCGCTTTTATCTATGATAGATAAATACGGTCTTGAAAAATACCGTTCCAAGCTTTGGGCAGACAGAGCATCACTTTACCGCAAGCTAACCTCTATATAACAACTTCCGAAAGGCTGCTGTATGAATAATATAAATAAGGTCAGCATAGAGCGCTGCACAGGCTGCGGCGCGTGCTACAATAAGTGCCCCTTTGGCGCTATCACTATGGAATACAATTCCGAGGGCTTTATAAGCCCCGTAATAGACGAGGTAAAGTGTACCGATTGCGGCTTGTGCATCGGTAGCTGCCACGCGGTCAATATGCCGCAAAAGAACGGTGAGCCGAGCGAGGCGTATGCAATAATCACAAACGATGCTATCAGGAGCACAAGCTCCTCCGGCGGATTCTTTACGCTTATTGCGCGCAGCGTGCTTGATCGTGGCGGAGTAGTATTCGGAGCGGCATTTTGCGAGGGCTATACCTCGGTTTGCCACGTTGAGATAAGAGACGAGGACGAGCTTTACCGCCTGCGCGGCTCAAAGTATCTGCAAAGCGATACAAAGGATACCTACAAGCGCGCAAAGGAGCTGCTTGACGGCGGCACAGAGGTGCTTTACAGCGGCACGCCCTGCCAGATAGCAGGACTTAAGGCGTATCTTAAGCGCACCTATAAAAACCTTTTGCTTGTTGATATAATCTGCCACGGAGTTCCCTCTCCCAAGGCTTACGAGGCGTACGTTACCGAGCGTGCAAACGGAAAGCCTATAGAGAAAATGGACTTCAGAGAGAAGGCGCACTTCGGTTGGGGCACGGCATTCTCGCTCTTTACCGAGGACGGCGCTTACAGAAACGATTGCTTTACCGATCCCTATCTTAAGGGCTTCCTTGGCGGTATGATAACAAGAAGAAGCTGCACAGAGTGCCCCTATACGACCGTAGCGCGCGAGGGTGATTTTACCCTTGGCGATTTCTGGGGCATTGCGGACATCCTCCCCGAGCTTGACGACAAGAGGGGCACATCTTTGGTTATGGTAAACACGCCCCGTGCAAGAGAGCTGTTTGCTACCCTTGAAAAGCAAACCGAAAAGTGCTGCGCCGTGCCTATGGCGCGCGTTATAGAGGTTGCCAAAACGCGCAACGGCAGGCTTCTTTGCCCTACAAAGAGACATATGTTCAGAGACAGATTCTTTGAACATTTCCGACTTACGGGCGGAAAATCATACATAACCGCATACGAGCGCGCCACAAAAAGATACGACGTTGGTTATATCGGATGGTGGGACAGTAAAAACTACGGTAGTGCCCTTACATGCTTTGCTATGGCAAAAACTCTTAAGGCACTTGGCAAGAGCGTTATTTTGCTGGAGCACCCCGGTCTTACACCCGAAAATATCAAGGGCTCGTACGGTGCGGAATTTGCAAGGCGCTTTACCGATACCACCGACATTACGTGGGAGAAGAACAACAAGCGCTTTAACGATATATGCGACACCTTCCTTGTTGGCTCTGATCAGCTTTGGAACTGGTGGAACAACAAGCACGCCACGGGCTACTTCTTCCTTGATTTTGCATACAAGGATCACAAAAAGATAGCGTATGCTACCTCGTTTGGCACAGATTACACCGATTACCCCGAGAATATCAGGCTTAAGGTTGGCTACTATCTCAGCCGCTTTGATGCCGTATCGGTGCGTGAGAGAAGCGGCGTTGACGTTTGCAAAAACGAGTTCTCTATTGAGGCAACGCACGTAATGGACCCCGTATTCCTTTGCGATACGGACTCCTACCGCGAGGTGACCGCGCTTTCCGAGATAAAAATAGACGAGCCGTATCTTTTCTCCTACGTGCTTGATCCCACCGAGGACAAAATACGTATGGTAAGAGAAACGGCACGTGCGCGCGGCATAGGCTACCGCATTGCGATAGATGCTCTCGGAAACGTTAACGAGGAATCAAGGCGCATAATAGAGCGCGAGCTTGACGGGGACCCGAACGTTATGCGAGGCCTTAAGATCGAGGACTGGCTTGCGCTTATTGCAGGTGCGGATTACGTTGCAACCGACTCGTTCCACGGCTTCTGCTACTCCCTTATCTTCGGCAAGCCCTCTATGGCTTATATAAACCCGAGGAGAGGGGCGGCGAGATTTGAAAGCATAGCACAGGTGCTCGGCGTTGAGGATAGACTTATAACCTGCTACGACGAGGCTTGCGCGCGCGGTCTTGCCACCACGGGCATAGACTATGACAGAGTGCACGGCATAATGAACGAGCGCGTAAGCGAAAGCCGCGAGTGGCTAAGGCGCGCGCTTGAAGCAAAGAACAGGCGCATTGGCGTGCAGGAGCTTTTGCTTTGGAAGTGCCTTGAGCACGACGGCAAGATAAACGGTCTTACCGATACCAAAAACGATGCCGAGGCAAGGATCAACGAGCTTACAGAGCGCCTTGACAAGCTTGAAGATCAGCTTAAGGGCGGATTTTTTGCAAGGCTTTTCGGAAAAAGAAAATGAAAGGGATACAGTAAATGAAAAAATACGATTATCTTATCGTTGGCGCGGGGCTTTTCGGCGCGGTGTTTGCGGCAGAGGCTATGCGTGCCGGCAAGAGCTGCCTTGTTATTGACAAGCGCCCTCATATAGCCGGAAATATATACACAAAGCCCACAGAGGGCATCAACGTGCACGTTTACGGTGCGCATATCTTCCATACAAGTGACCGCGAGGTTTGGGACTATATCAACGGCTATGCCGAGTTTAACAACTATATAAACGCGCCCGTTGCCGTATACGGTAACGAGCTTTACAACCTGCCCTTTAATATGAATACCTTTAGCCGTATGTGGGGCATCAAAACGCCCGATGAGGCAAAGCGCATAATTGAGGAGCAAAAGCACGCGCTTGGCATTACCGAGCCGAAGAACCTCGAAGAGCAGGCGCTTTCGCTTGTTGGTACGGACGTATATGAAAAGCTTATAAAGGGCTATACCGAAAAGCAGTGGGGCAGACCGTGCACGGAGCTGCCGGCGTTTATAATCAAGCGCCTGCCCCTGCGCTTTACCTATGACAACAACTACTTTAACGATCGCTATCAGGGTATACCGATCGGCGGATATACGGCTATTGTTGAAAAGATGCTTGAGGGTGCTACGGTTATGCTTAATACCGATTACTTTGAGTTTATCAAGGAAAATCCCGACGTGGCTGACGTTACCGTTTACACCGGTGAGATAGATAAGTATTACGGCTACCGCTTTGGCGCGCTTGAATGGCGCGCGGTGCGCTTTGAGACCGAAACCGTTGACACGGATAACTATCAGGGTAATGCCGTTGTTAACTATACCGAGGCAAGCGTGCCCTACACGCGCATTATAGAGCA
>JAZRLU010000358.1:0-3380 GCA_045647045.1 Eubacteriales bacterium | reverse complement strand
CCCTCCATTGCGCCCTCAATCGCTATATTGTAAGCATAATGAACGTTTTCAAAGAAGCTGAAGCCCGCACCGACGGAGAATCCTATAAGCAAACCTGTTATCATATTCTTAGGCTTTATTCTTGCAATAAAGATAACGGATATTACCGCCTTGAAGATTTCTTCAAATACAGGTGCAAAGACAACGGCACTTACAACCTCGTTCCAAGGGAACTGCACCGGATTAAGCATTGCCAAAACTATTGAGGCAAGACCGCCAAGAGTGAACATTCCAAGCACATCCGTTATCGAAAGATTCCTTGCAAAATTAGACTCAAAGAGAAACATCATAAGCGGAAGCACCGAACAAAGACCGCCCATTATCACAAACGGCATCGGCGAGCCGCAAATTGCGGCAATGAAAGCTATGCCTGTGCATATGAGCAAGAACAAAAACAGCCTTGCGTAAAGCCACGGTGCTTCAAGCCCTATCGTTTCGTGCCCCATACTGTCACGGAACATTCCCTGCGTTAACGTGCTTTCATATTCTTCCTTTTTTCTCTTTTTAAAGAGATTCTTAAAAAGAAAGCTTTCGTTATACGTGTTCGCATACTCATAACCGAACATACGTTCAAGTATTGATTTTATCTTCTTTTTATTAAGAAAGTCAAATATGCTGAACCTACGGCTTCCTTCTTCCCTGCTGCCCTCATTGCTACCCTCTATTATGCCGACAAGCACCGGTAAATTAGTGCTCACGTCAGCATCCGTATCATCTCCTGCGGCTTCGGTATCATCAAATACAGGCTCAAGAATATCGGAAAGCGAGCAGGCAAAGATCTCGCGCAGCTTATCAAGATTATCATAATCGGGCATACCGAGGCCACGCTCCCATTTGCTTACCGTTTGCGGTTCTACAAAAAGCATCGCCGCAAGTGCGGATTGTGAAAGATTTAATTTCTTTCTCTCTATGCGGATGAAGCGCCCCGTGTTAATAGGATTCATAAAATTTTCCCCTTTGCTGTTAGTAATGCTATTATATCAAAAGCCGGCGTCAAATGTCAACAAACTTAAAGTTGAGTAGCAACTGCAAGGGGGCAAACTTTAAGTTTACACGGTTTTTATCCCGTCAGCGCTTTTCAAGCACAAGCCTTATAACCGAGTGAGGGGGTACGGTTATGCTTGGCAAAGACGTATCAAAGTGAGCATCGCGCACAAGCTCGGGCTCGGCGTAGGTGTTGCACGCGCGCACGTTAGATGCGGTTACGATATCCGAGCAAACGATCCTCATATCGCCGATCTCATCGCACACCTTAAGCGTGTGCGCATCGTAAAGCGCCTTGTTAGCGGCGGTAAGGGTAACACGTGTGCCGTCCTCGCTAACGGTGGCAAGCGCATCTATTTCATCATCCGCAACGAGTGCATCCTCAAGAAGATACTGAGTAAGATGCTCGCGGAAGAGCTTCATCACGTAGAAGGTGGGTGTTTTTAAGAAGTTTTTGCCATTGGTGTCAAAAAGGCTTTCGTTAAGGTTGCATATCTGAGTTTGCATTGCCATCTTAACTAAATCCGCATTGCGGTAGAAGATATGAAGCGCCATAGCCGCAAATATCGCATCTCTTACCGTTTGGCGCTGGTGCGTGCCGAGATCCACGCGATCGTCATCGTGCCAGGTGCCCCACTCGTCAAAGGATATGTAGGTAGGGCGTCTTTTGCAGGAGTGCTTTTCTATAAGCTCTCTGTGGAAGGCAATATCCTCCTCGTATTTGGGCAGACTGTTAAGAAGGTAGTAATACTCCTCATCCGTATAGTTGACCGAGTCACCGCATCTCTTATCCTTCATCGATCCGAGATAATGGTGCACGGAGATCATATCGGGACCCTTTGCCGTGCCGTTGCAGGTAACAAGATCCATAACGCGCTTTGGCCAATCGTGGTGACCGTGCCTTATGCTGAGACCAAGACCTACAACAACGCTACCGTTTGGCATATCGGGATCGCGCGAGGCATTAAGGCTACCGTCAAGAGAGGAAACGAAGTGCACGTAATCTATTGCATAAGCCTCGGGGATGTATGCCGTTTTCCACGCGTTTTCATCCGTATTTCCTATGCCGAAAAAGCGAACGTTGTACGGCTCGGGATGTCCGTTTGCCGCGCGCATAGCACCGAACTTGGTTTCTTTCGGTGCATTGCAATACTCATACCACTCTCTGAACTCGGCAACCGTGCCCGTTGTTACGTTGGCAACGAGCATAGGCTCCATATCGCAAAGGCGGCACAGCTCCATAAATTCATCCGTGCCGAAGGACATATCCCAAATTCCGTTATTGTTATCGTTTGCAAAGTGCATTCTCGGCATTCTATCCTTGCCCACGCCGTCCTGCCAATGGTACTTCTCCGCGCAGCAGCCGCCCGGCCACCTGAAGGAGGTAAGACCGCACTCGCGTATGCCCTCAATAACGTCAAGGCGTATTCCGTTTATATTGGGAATATCACTGTCCTTGCCCACCCAAAGTCCGTCGTAGGTGGTATCTCCGAAAAATTCGCCAAACGTACCGTGAAGGTACTTGGAAAGCTTATGCGTGTCAAGTCTTTTCATAACTATCTCCTTTATGGTTGTTTTTACTGTGTGTTATCATCACCGCTAAAATATCTTTCGTAAAGAGGCAGCTCGCAATTTTCCATTGCAATGCGGCTATATACCTCGGGTCGCCTTTGCGAAAAGCGCGTTTTACGCATAGAGTGAGACGGATAATATTCTGCCGAGCCGTATTGAGGTGCAGGCTCTTGCGCTATATCAACGTCGGCTATTACGTAGCCCTCGGCATCCCTCTCGCACGCGGCAACTATCCTGCCCATATTGTCCACAATGCAGCTTGGATCGTTTTCGGCATATAGCCCGTGCTTATAGGTGCACATTGCCGCCGCGACGTAAACGCTGTTTTCATACGCACGTGACAATCCGTATACGTTTTCCCAGCCGTACGTTGGGCAGGCTATCAGATCTGCACCCGCAAGCGCAAGCTCGCGCGCCGCCTCGGGGAATTGCATATCCCAGCACACAAGCATACCTATCCTGCCAAGCTTTGTTTCAAACACGTCCAGCCTGTCTCCGTGGCGGTAGTGAAGCTCCTCCCCTGCGGGAAGGTGGACCTTTTTATGCACGCCCACGATCTGCCCACAGTCGTCAAAGAGCACCGCACAGTTATACGGCACTCCCGAAAAGGAAAGCGCAAGACCTGCAACGATATGTATCTTATGCCTTTTAGCCGCGGCGGCAAAGCTCCTTACCGTAGGGCTGAAAATATTTTCATCATACCCAAAGCGCGTATCTCCGAGCGCAAGATAGGCGTTCACCGTTTCCACAGTTACGCAAAGCTCTGCGAAGTCGGATCGTAGCCA
>JAZRLU010000357.1:0-1252 GCA_045647045.1 Eubacteriales bacterium | reverse complement strand
CTGATGCCGTGCTTTGCGGCTATGGTAAGGTATTCCTCCAGCACGCTCATATAGCTCTCGCGCTCCTGAAGCCAAACGTCAAAATCTGCGATAAGACGTATGGTGTTAAAGCCTATGCTTGCCGCAAGCTCAAGCTCGCGGTCTGCTACCTTCATACGCTCCTCGCGCCCCCAGCTTTGCCACTGATCAAGTCTGTTCGCACAGTCGCTTCCTATAAAGTTACATCCGCGGATCCAGGGGTGCGCGTTATACCACTCCCAAACCGCCTCCTTTGTCCATTGAGTTTTCATAAAGCAATTCCTCTTATAGTATGTTTTTTGTTTGTGTTGTTCCTTTTTTAGGCAAAGAGCCGTTCTTTCGGGCTGCGTTACGCATCGGCTGAAGGTAACGCAGCCAAGACTCAAAATCAGTTGCTGAGATCAAGATCCCATATTCCGCCGCCTGCCTCAACGTACGGTCCCTCCGTACCGGGGGAGGCGGTTATAACGTCACACTCCGGGAGGCGCGTTATTATCTCTATAGCGGGGCTTTCGTACGCAGTGTTCTTCATTGCCCATTCACCTCGCTTCTGTATGCCGCGGCGCTCTCGCCGTAGGCGTAAAGCCTTTCCACGAGGGCGATAAGAGCATCGCCGGCGTCACCGTCGCCGCAGGCGTAATCATAATAGCACCTCAGGCTGTATTCGCCCTTGATGTCCGTGCCGGCTACGGTGTATTCGATAACGTCACCGATGCCGTACGCATAAGTTGTTATACGGATATAGGGGGTATCCGTGCCGAGTATTTCGTACTCAAGCACGCGCCCGTTCTGTGTAAACGTGTACGCCTCGGGGTCCTCTGTAGGATAGAATATGAAGGCAACGCTTGCACCGAGCTGCACGGTTGCACCCGAGAGACCGCTCGTGCCGAGGGTAACCTCGCCATCGGGGGTGACGTGCTCGCTGCCGTACTCCTCACCGATAACGGCATTTATGCGTGCCACCGCGTCGGCAAGAGTATCGCTGTCTACGTCATCCGTTTCGGCAAAGTACGTATACGCTGCGCGTACGTATGCGAGCATATCGTACATAAGCCTCTCTTCTGCATCGGTGTGGGGTGCGTCGAGAACGAGGGATGCATACTTAACTATATCGAGAGTCCAGCTTCCGGTAAAGCTGTCTGTGACTGCCCCAACGGTAACGCAGAGAGGTATGCTGCGCGCCGCCGCATATGAGTGCAGATACACGGGGAAAACGTAGTATTCGGTATTCTCC
>JAZRLU010000356.1:0-2509 GCA_045647045.1 Eubacteriales bacterium | reverse complement strand
TAGCCCTGACCTCTCTGACCGAGGGATGCGATAAATTCGCTTACCTCTGCCTCTGTAACGGTAAGAGAGCCTACCGTAGCAAGTACCTTGTTTTCCATAATTTTTGTCTCCTTTGCGGTTTATGTTTTATTTTTATTTTTTTCTTAATCCCTTGGGGTAATGATTGTTAAGAACGCCTGCGCTTATCTTGCCGCCGCCTATAACGGCACCGCCAAAGCTTACAGCGGCAAAGCCGTTTTCCTTTATATCGGTCTTAAGCTGCTCGCCTCTTAAATACCTGTCCGCCTCGTCGCGCGTTTTTAATTCGTGCCTTATGCGCATCATATCCCCGTATGCGGAAAAGAAGTGATGCGAGGGCACAAGCACCTTGCCGCGCAGCTCACCTATAAGCACGCCGGAGGAAAATACTCCGCCGCACGGAAGTGGGCACCCGTGCTCAATAAAAACGATATTATTGCCGTATCCTACCGCTTTTCCCTTCGGCGGCACGTCAAAAACGGATGCGAAAAGCGCTTTTACCGCAGCATCCTCGTCGCGGCTAAGCCTGCGTGAGGAATCGGAATAGTTAAACCTTGCCTTCGGCGCTTCCGTGCGCTCCATAAGCGCGATATACTGGCCCTCGCCCTTTGCTTTGTGGGGGTAAAATCTGCGTGTAAGCACAAGCTCCGGTCGCGCCGTATCAGAGTACACTATTCCGGGTGCGGTGCACTCCAAAAGCTCGTCCTTCACAGGTATCAGGCGGTACTCGGGGTGGCGGTCAAGGAATTCGTTTACCGCCATTTCGTTTTCCTCTATAGAATAGGTGCAGGTGGAGTATAAAAGCTTTCCTCCTGCCTTTACCATTCCGTGCGCGTTGTCAAGTATCTCGGCTTGCCTTTTTGCGCATATTCCGGGCGCATCCTCGGTCCATTCCTCCTCGGCAGGCACGTCCTTGCGCAGCATTCCCTCGCCGGAGCAGGGCGCATCGGCTATTACGATATCAAAAACAGAATCAAAAAGCTCGGCAAGCCTGCCCGTGTCCATAGACGTAACCACGGCGCGGCGTATGCCCATACGCTCGATATTTCCTACAAGTATCTTTGCGCGTTTCGGTACGTATTCATTTGCAAGAAGCCACCCCGTGTCAAGCTTTGCGGCTATCTGCGTGGTTTTTCCGCCGGGCGCGGCGCACAGATCGCATACTACCGCATCCCCCGGCACGTCAAGCGCTGCCACGGTTGCCATAGCACCGGGATCCTGCACGTATATAGCACCCGCGTGGTGCTCTGCCGTGTTTCCGATGCCCTCTGCCTCACCCTTCAGCACGTAACCGCCGTCAACGTACGGCAGCGCCTCGTATTCAAATGCAGGCAGCAAGCCGTCCTCGGGTGTGCATATCTTTCTTGGGTTGATGCGGAAGCCGCGCACCGCAGGCTCGCAAAGAGAGGCGCGAAAGCTTTCGTATTCCTCATCGCCAAGCATATTCTTCATTCTTTCATAAAAGCGTTCTATTGCCATAAAAAGCCTCGCTTTATACAGAGTCTTGCCGCTTTGTCGCGGGCGCATATCTGATATATTGTATCACCTTTTTCCCCTTAAGTCAATAACATATCGCGAATATGCGCGATAAATATGGTATCGGAGGTGTTTTTTGCTGAAATTTCCTTTCTGATATTGTTTTTACAACATTTGATTGACAAAACGCGTATTATGTGCTATACTTAACAAAACGGAAGGGAGTAGCTATTATGTTAAAAAATAGAAAGAATAATTATCCTTTATATGAAACAACCCATTTTTCAGACTTTCGTGAGATGACCGAGAACGTAGCACAGCGTTTTCCCGACAAGGTCGCCTTTAGATACAAAAACAGCCCCCGTGATAAAGAAACGGTTGCTGTTACCTTTGCACAGTGCCGTGATACGGTACGTGCAGTATCAACCGCGCTTCACGCCATCGGCGTTGTGGGGGAGAAAATAGCCATAATCGGCGGTGCATCGGTCGATTGGTTTATGTCATACGTTTCCATAATGTCATCGGGCGCGATCTCCGTGCCTATCGATAAGGAGCTTCCCGCCTCCGATATGGCATCTATAGTAAACACCGCAGGCTGCAAATACGCCTTCATTGCGGCAGATCTTTCTGCAAAGGCGGCAGAGCTTGTGGCACAGTGCCCCGCGCTTACCAACCTTGTTTCTATGTGCGGTGAATTTGAGGGTGCTACCCCCTTAACAAAGCTTTGTGCGGACGGTGCAGCTGCACTCGCGGCGGGAGACAAGCGCTATTTTGATTATGAGATAGACAAAGAGGGGCTTGCATCCATAGTATTCACCTCCGGTACTACCGGCAAGGGCAAGGGCGTTATGCTTTCGCTCAAAAACATCTGCTCGGATATGGAGCAGGGAATGTATAACTTCAATATCACCGAGAGAACCCTCTTTGCGCTTCCCCCTCACCATACCTTCGGCTCCACCGTTAACTTTATCGGTCACTTCGCGCAGGGCTGCGAGATATACATTTCCTCGGGCCT
>JAZRLU010000355.1:0-1601 GCA_045647045.1 Eubacteriales bacterium | reverse complement strand
AGGACGGTATGAAGGTCATTGTGCGCGCAGAGGTAAGCGTATATGCGCAGGCAGGCACGTACCAATTGTACGTAAATTCAATGCAGCCCGACGGAGTCGGTGCTTTGTATCTTGCCTACGAGCAGCTGAAGGAGCGCCTTCTGTGCGAGGGGCTTTTTGATGCGGAGCATAAGAGCATCTTGCCAAAATATCCCGAGCGTATTGGCGTTATAACCTCGCCCACCGGTGCGGCTGTGCGCGATATAATAAACGTTACCGGGCGCAGATATCCGCTTGCTGCCGTTTACGTATACCCCGCGCTTGTGCAGGGTGACGGAGCAGAGAAGAGCCTTATTGAAGGTCTTAAATACTTTGAGCAAAGCAGGCTTGTTGACGTTATTATAATCGGTCGCGGCGGCGGATCTATAGAGGATCTGTGGGCATTTAACGGCGAGGCTCTGGCACGGTGCATTTATGAGATGACTACACCGGTCATTTCCGCCGTAGGCCACGAAATCGATTTTACCATATGTGATTTTGTTGCCGATATGCGCGCACCCACGCCGTCTGCGGCAGCAGAGCTTGCAGTACCTGATATCCGTGAGCTTTCTATGCGTATGGATAGCTTTACCGACAGAGTGAGATCCGCGCTTTTGCGCAAGGTTGAGCGGTGTGAAACAAAGCTTTCGCTGCTCAGATCCTCTTCCGTGCTTTCCGATCCCGATAGGCTTTTTGAGGATAGGGCGGCCGATATAAGCCAACTTTCATCCCGTGCGGTATCGGCAGTTGAGGCAAGGATCGCAGAGGCGGAAGCAAAGATTGCGGTAGCGGCAGGAAAAGCCAACGCCTTAAGCCCTCTTGCAACTCTTGCAAGGGGATATTCGGTAGCGGTTGCTAACGAAAGGGCGCTGGTAAGTATAAAGAACGTAAGTGTCGGTGACACGGTGAGCATCATTCTTTCGGATGGAGAGCTTACCGGCACGGTTACCGATAAAAATGAAAGGAAATAGGTTATGGCAAAAAAGCTTAGCTTTGAAGCGGCAATGGAAGGGCTTGAGAGTGCCGTTGCAAAACTTGAAGGCGGCTCGCTTTCGCTTGATGAATCAATAGAGGAATTTGAGAAATGTATTGCTCTTATCAAGCAGTGTGAGCAGCAGCTCGGCTGTGCGAAGCAAAGAGTCAGACTTCTTATTGAGGGAGCGGACGGTGCCGTTACCGACGAGCCGTTTGTAGAGCAGGATGAGACTTGACGTTTATCTTTGCGATATAGGGCTTGCGGCAAGCCGTACCGAGGCAAAGGGATTTATTCTTGCCGGTGCGGTAACGGTAGACGGCAAGGTAATAAAAAAGCCCGCATATTCATTTGACGTGCCGCCAAGCACGGTAGCCGTGGATAAAAGTGCAAAAAAATACGTTAGCCGCGGCGGACTTAAGCTTGAGGCTGCTATTGATGCCTTTGGCGTAAGCTGCGAGGGCAGGCTTGCTATGGATATCGGCGCTTCAAGCGGAGGATTTACCGATTGCTTGCTTAAGCACGGCGCAAAGCACGTTGTTGCAATAGATTCGGGCACAGCACAGCTTGTAAGCTCGTTGCTTGCAGATGAAAGGGTAACCTCGCTTGA
>JAZRLU010000354.1:0-3811 GCA_045647045.1 Eubacteriales bacterium | reverse complement strand
ACCTTCTGTATGTGCCCCGGCGGCGAGGTAGTTGCCGCGGCAAGCGAGGAGGGCGGCGTTGTTGTCAACGGAATGAGCAACAGAAACAGAGACGGATCAAATTCCAACAGCGCTGTTGTTTGCTCTGTATTCCGTGAGGATTACGGTGCTACGCCTGAGCGTGCGATAGCGCTGCAAAGAAAAATAGAGCGTGCGGCATTCATCGCGGGCGGCGGTGATTATTCCGCCCCCATTATGACCTTTGGTGATCTTGTAAGCGGTAAGCTTTCTCACGAGCCCTCACGCATTCTTCCCACGTATATGGACGGCGGCGTACGTCTTGCAAGCGTATACGATTATCTTCCGCCCGTTGTAGCTGACGGAATAAAGAACGCCGTTTTTGCTTTTGATAAAAGGATCAGCGGATTTGCATCTCCCGATGCGATCCTTACGGGCGCCGAAACAAGAACGAGCGCGCCCCTGCGCATCCTGCGCAATAATGAAACGAGGCTTGCCCTCGGATACGAGAATCTGTACCCTGCGGGTGAGGGTGCGGGATATGCCGGCGGCATAACGAGTGCCGCGATAGACGGTATACGCACTGCTATCGCTCTTATGGGAAAATATAAGGCACCGAGGCGCGGGTGAAATACAGACCGTGCCTCCCCTTATCACCTAATTCGTTAATAATATGGAAGGCGGACTTACGTCCGACTATGGTTAGATCATAAATGAGTGCAAAAAAATTCAAGTTAAAGGAGAAAAAGTGGCTGATTACCAACGCCTTCGGCAGTGACAGTGAGAAAAAGATCAAAGCTATTGCAGATGGGCTTGGAATAAATCCTATAATCGCAAATCTTCTTTACGGCAGAGGGTATAAGACCCCTGCCGAGGCTAAAAAATTCCTTTATATGGAGACCGAGGTTCTTACCGATCCGTACAATATGGCGGATATGGAGCGCGCGGTCGACAGAATAACGCTCGCCCTTAATAAGGGGGAGAGGATCACCGTTTACGGTGATTATGACGTAGACGGAGTTACATCCGTATGCACCCTGCTGCTGTATTTACGCTCCCACGGCGCTGACGTGAATTATTATATTCCCAACAGGGCGGGGGAGGGCTACGGCGTGTCCTCGGTTGCGATAGATTCGCTTGCCGCGGCAGGAACCAAGCTTATCATAACGGTAGATACGGGTATCACCGCGGATGCAGAGGTGGAGTATGCGGCAGGCATAGGCGTTGACTTTGTTGTTACGGACCACCACGAATGCAGATCCGTGCTCCCGAACGCGGCTGCGGTGGTTAATCCTCACCGTCCCGATTGCCCCTCGCTTTTCAAGGAGATCGCGGGCGTAGGCGTTGTGTTCAAGCTTATTTGCGCGCTTGAGCAGAGAATAATGGGGCTCAGCCCCGAGGCGGCGGCAATGCGCATAATTTCGGAGTATGCCGATCTTGTTGCCATAGGTACGATAGCGGACGTTATGCCTATAAGAGAGGAAAACAGGCTTATAGTAAGCTATGGCTTGTCTCTTGTACAGAACACAAAGCGTCCCGGAATATCGGCTCTTATAGCCGCATCCGTCGGTAAAAACGAAGCACAGCGCTCCGCGAATAAAAAGAAAACCGTAAAAATAACGTCAAGCTATATCGGCTTTACGCTTGCGCCGAGGATCAACGCCGCAGGTCGTATCAAAACAGCAGATATGGCTGTAGAGCTTTTCCTTTCGTCGGATTATAAGCACGCTTACAGCATTGCAGAGGATCTTTGCGAGGCAAATAAGGAGCGCCAGAACGAGGAAAACCGTATAATGCAGGATGCCTATCGCATAATAGACGAAAAGGGATATGCAAATATGCCCGTTATCGTTCTTGATTCGGATAATTGGCATCACGGCGTTATAGGTATAGTATCGTCAAGAATAACCGAGAAGTATTCAAGACCGTCTATCCTTATCTCGTTTGACGGTAATCCCGCCGATATCGCACCCGAGGATGCCATAGGCAAGGGCTCGGGCAGAAGCATTAAGGGTATGAACCTTGTTGATGCGCTTTGCCATTGCAGCTCGGAGCTTGTTAAATTCGGCGGCCACGAGCTTGCCGCAGGTCTTTCCGTAAAGCGCTCGTCTGTTGAGGCGTTCAGGGAAATGATCAACGAGTATGCGGAGAAAACGCTGACTGAGGACAGTATGGTGCCTACCGTAAATGCGGATCTTGAGATTCCCTTTAAGGAGTGCAATATGGCACTTGCGGACGGGCTTCGCATAATGGAGCCCTACGGAGTAGGCAATCCGGTGCCCAATTTCGTTGTAAGATCAGTAATCCTTACCGGCATAAATCCCGTCAGCGAAGGTAAGCACACGCGCCTTGCATTTACAGACGGTGACAGTGTTATAAACGGTATGTTCTTCTCCTGCTCGCCCGATGATCTTGGGCTTTACGTAGGGGATGAGGTTGACGTACTCTTCAACATCGATATAAACGAGTGGGCAGGGCACAAGAGTGTTCAGCTCATAGTAAGAGACATAAAGCAGTCCCAAACCCAGCGAGAGCTGCGTGCAAGCGAGCACGAAAGGTTCTTTGAGGTATGGGGCGGTGCACAGTTCTCCCAAGAGGAGCACATTCTCCCTTCGAGGGATGATTTTGCCGCCATATACAGGCTTCTTGCCGCGGCGGTACGCTCCGGGGCGGTAACTCTCACCGTGCGCGATATACTCGCCCGTGTGAAGGACGGTAAATGCGGCACTAACATAGGATACATAAAGCTGCTTGTTATAATCAAGGTAATGCAGGAGCTTAATATTATGGGTATCGAGGAGATATCCGAGGACACCTACAGCTTCAGAATGAATTACCGTACCACCAAAGCGGAGCTTGAAAAATCAACTCTTTTGCGCAGGCTCCGATCTCAACAAAACAATTGATCTGCAAGGATAATTATGAGAGAATATATGACTCCGCTTCTCGAGTGCATTGAGGGCAACGAAAGAAGCTATGATTATGAGAAAATAAACCGCGCGTTTGACTATGCCGCTAAGCTTCACGAGGGGCAGTTCAGGCAAAGCGGCGAGCCCTACGTAAGCCATCCGGTTGCAGTTGCAACGATCGTGGCACAGCTTGGGCTTGATACCGATTCGATATGTGCAGCACTCCTTCACGATACCGTAGAGGACTGTGCCGATAAAACCAATCTTGCCACCATAGAATCAATGTTCGGTGGCGAGGTTGCTATGCTCGTTGACGGTCTTACCAAGATCATTCAGGTTCAGGTAGCCGACAAGGAGGAGGCGCATATCGAGAACATAAGAAAGATGCTTCTCGCAATGACGAAGGATATAAGAGTTATCTTTATCAAGCTTTGCGACAGGCTTCATAATATGCGCACCCTTTCTGCAAAGAAGGAGGATAGGCAAAGGGCGATAGCCGTAGAAACAATGTATATCTACGCCCCCCTTGCGCACCGCCTCGGTATGCAGAGAATAAAGCAGGAGCTTGAAAATTTAAGCCTGTTTTATCTTGACCACGTAGGATATTCCGAGGTGGAGTCCGAGATAGAGAAAAAGTACGGTCAGAGCCGCGATTTCCTTCACATAGCAAAGAACGAGCTTTCGGAAAAGCTGCGCGAGAATAACATCAGCTTCACTCTTGAGGGCAGAATAAAGTCGGTATACAGCCTTTACAGAAAGATGTATACCTTCAACAAGGCGTTTGACGAGATATACGATTTCTATGCGGTAAGAGTAATCGTTGAAAACGAGCTTGAATGCTATACCGCGCTCGGTCTTGTGCACGAGATGTTCAAATCCGTGCCCGGCAGATTCAAGGACTATAT
>JAZRLU010000353.1:0-7243 GCA_045647045.1 Eubacteriales bacterium | reverse complement strand
CCTCATAATCGGATGCGTTGTCGAATCTGAACTCCTTGAGATGTCTCTTGGGAGTGATGCCTGCCTTCTTAAAGTGGCCAAGCTCTGCCTTAGTGAGGTGCTTTTCCTTAGCATCCTCGTATGCAAGCTGTACTGCTGCATAGCCGTCGTTTTCAACGGTCTTTACCTGTGCTACCGCGCAAGGACCTGCTTCAATCAGGGTTACGGGTATTACGTTGCCTTTTTCGTCAAAGATCTGGGTCATAGCCAGCTTCTTGCCGATAATACCTTTTTTCATTTTTTCCTCCGTTAGTTATTGGTTGACAGGTGTGATTTTTCGCCGTGGCGATCCTGCCAACATGACCACGAGGCCGTGGTGATTGGTTGTTTGGGGTTGAAGTTCCCCGCGAGGTGGGTTAACCTCGTTTTTTCTTAAGCCTTGATCTCGATCTCAACGCCTGCAGGAAGCTCGATGCTCATGAGAGCCTCAACGGTCTTCTGTGCGGGATTGATGATGTCGATAAGTCTCTTGTGCGTGCGCATTTCGAACTGCTCACGGCTGTCCTTGTACTTGTGTACTGCTCTAAGGATCGTAACGATCTCTCTGTCAGTAGGAAGAGGAATAGGACCGCTTACCTTACTTCCGTTTCTCTTAGCTACCTCTACAACCTTCGCTGCTGCGGCATCGATGATCGCACTGTCATAGCTCTTGAGTCTTACTCTGATTTTTCCCTGTGCCATTTTGTTTTCCTCCTTCTTAGAATTGCTTGTTCCTTAAGAAGGGCGAATTAGGTTTCACACCGCGCCGGGTGTATCATCTACACCCCCTAAAAAGCGATTCGCGTGCCTTACCGCAGTGGCATTACGAACCGTTAGTTTGCGCAAGTAATCTTGCTCCGCCCGGTTTAATATCGGACATACTCCACGGAAATTCCCTACTTCAAAGAGTAGCCACCTCCCGCTTCATCGCATATCAAGCTCATATAGTTTATCATATTTATCGTAAAAAAGCAATACTCACCGCAAAAAAAGTAAAAAATCTGTAGTAGAATATTGGAGAAAATATACGTGTTTTTTTGTGCACTATGTACAAAATATTCTTGAGGAGGCATCTATTTACATTTTTTTTGATCTTTTTGATACCCTTTTAGTGTTATGTTAACAAACTGTTCACAATTATGGTGTAAAATATATACGTAACAAAAATTTCCGACATTGAAGCGCTCGCGCGCGTATATTATTAAAAGGAAGGAAACTCGCAAAGAATGAACAGAAGAAGCAGGACCGCTGCAGCATATATCATATCATTTGCGCTGATCGTTGTGGCGGCAACGGTCTTAAGAGCCTTGGCACTTTTGCTGAATTTTGAGGATAACGGCATACATTTTGGCTCTAAGGCACTTATAAATACCGCCGGTGCTATAGTTGCATTCGGAGCACTTTTGCTCTTTACTTATACCTTCGCATACGACAAAAGCATAAAGCTGCGCGCAACGTTTGCCACCCCCGCAACCTACGTGCCGACCCTGCTTGTATCGGTTGCGCTACTGTATTTTGCTGCAGATACGCTGCGCAAGATCAAGGCGGCAGGTATAACGGTGCAGCAGGCTATAGCTATGAAAAACTACGTACCCATTATCGATTTTGCCATTGTGATCTTATCTGTTATTGCGGTTATTTACTTTATGGTAAACGCCCTGATAGAATCGCGCGCATCGGTGGCAAGGGCAAGCCTTGGAATTGCTACGGTAATTCTCCTTGCGCTATATTCTGCATCTCTTTACTTTGATACTACCCTGCCTATCAACGCACCTAACAAGGTAGTTGATCAGATGGCATATCTTTTCTTTGCTCTCTTCTTCCTTTATGAGATAAGGATCTCGCTTGGCAGAGAGTGCTGGAACCTTTATTTGGCGTTTGGATTTATTTCCGCGCTGATCGGTGCATATTCGTCAATTCCTACCATTATATATTATTTCGCAAGCAAGGAGCTTGTATCGGCAAGCCTCTCTGAGTGCGCGCTTACACTTACTCTTACTGTCTTTGTGATATGCAGAGTTAGCCTTGCCTCCACCTTAAAAGAGGACAAGCGCAGCGATTCTATCGATGCCATCGTAGCTTACTCTAACGAGAGAGCCGCAGTTGTTGCCGAGCAGGAAGAGATCGAGAGACTGGCGTACATCGAGCTTTACAACAGAATGTCCGAAACAGAGGACGAGAAGGCAGAGCCCAACGAAAGCGAAATGTTCCCGCCCATTGAGTATGCCGACGGCGCGGGTGATGCCGATAGCGAAGAGGTTGACGAAAGACAGATCTCCATAAGCTTTGCAGATGAGGTAAGCGGCACAGGTGACGTATCGGGCGAAGGCGCTGAAGCCACCGAAGGCACCGCAGAAGCTGAAGCTTCCTTAGATGACGGCTTAGCCGAGGAAGCCGAAAGCGAGACGGACGAGGTGATCGGTGCAGCCGAGGCATCCGACGGTAAAGACGGCAATGCGAGTGACACGACCGAAGAATCCGAAGGCGAAGCAGACGGCGCAGCCGAAGGATCCGACACAGACATAGCCGAAGCGGATACCGAGGAAAATACCGCAAAAGCAACAAGCGAGAGTGAAGCATCGGGAAATACCGCAAACGGCAACACGAGCACAAGCGAAGCAACACCCGATAGCACCGAAGAGGATAACGTATGAAAAGAATACTTGTAATTGACGGCAACAGCATTATCAACAGAGCCTTCTTTGGCATTAAGCCCCTTACGAACAAGGCGGGTAAGCATACCAACGCGATACACGGAATGCTTAATATCATATCAAGGCAGATCGATGCGATAAAGCCCGATTATGCCGCGGTTGCCTTTGATCTTAAGGCACCCACCTTCAGGCATCAGATGTTTGCAGAGTACAAGGCAGGCAGAAATCCTACGCCGCCCGAGCTTTTGGAACAGTTCCCCGAGGCAAAGACCTGCCTTACCCTTATGGGCATCAAGGTATTGGAGCTTGCGGGATACGAGGCAGACGATATTCAAGGCACGGTAGCGAAAATGGCTCACACGGCAGGTGAGGAGTGCGAAAGCTACGTGCTCTCCGGAGACAGAGACCTTTTGCAGCTTATTGACGATAAGGTAACCGTTCTTCTTGCCACCAATACAGACACCGTACCTATGCACCGCGATGAGTTCACAGCAAAATACGGCATCGCGCCGGAGCTTTTCGTGGATATGAAGGCACTTATGGGCGATTCATCCGATAATATACCGGGTGTACGCGGCATAGGAGAAAAAACGGCTGCATCCTTGATACAAAAATTCAGCACCCTTGAAGGAATATACGAAAGCATTGACGATCCCTCTATAGCAAAGGGCGTGCGCGCAAAGCTTATCGAGGGCAAGGAAAACGCGTATCTTTCGCGCGAGCTTGCAAGGATAAAAACGGACGTACCGCTTGGGCTTGGGCTTGATGATCTGCGCGTTGCCGATATGAACCGCGGCGCGCTTTACAAAAAGCTCACCGAGCTTGAGCTTCACGCTATCATAAAGAAATTCAAGCTTGATGCAAGCGATATCGGCGAAGCTGTACAGAGCACCACTGAAGCCGTATCCGAGGATAGCACCGCAGGTGAAAGCACCGCCGCAGGCAGGATCAACGCGAGCACAGCAAGTACTGATGATATACTTAGCATCAGCACAGATACCGTTGCCTTTATAAAGCTTGGCGAGAACTCGTTTGATATCTCCGACGGTAAACAACACTTTACATTTGACGGCGCTATATCGGACATTGCGCCATTAATAGAAAAATGCCGCAGCATTATTTGCTACGATGCAAAGCCCCTTATCCATTTCTTTAACGAAAATGGCGTTAAAACTCAGCACGGGGTGCGCTATCTTGATCTTTTGCTTTATGCATACGTTCTTAATCCCGGCGGGGGAGACGCACATTTATCCTCCCTTGCATCGATATTTGCAGACGTGGCAATATCCGACACGGATGCCTGTGCAGACCTTTTCTTCACACTTGAAGAAAGGATGCGCGCAAAGATCAAAAACGACGGTATGGAAAGAGTACTTGACGAGCTTGAGCTCCCCCTTATTCCCATACTCGCCGAAATGGAGGAATACGGCTTTAAAATTGACACGGTAGGCATGTTAGAGTTTGCAGATGCACTCAAGGGGCTTGCAAGAGACCTCGAGGAGCGCATTTACGTACAGGCACTTGGCGAATTCAATATCAACTCGCCAAAGCAGCTTGGAGAGGTGCTTTACGTGAAGCTTGGGCTCCCCGCAAAGGCAAAGAAAAACAAGAACGGCTTTTCCACCGATGCAGAAACGCTTGAGGAGCTGCGCGCATATCACCCAATCGTTGACGATATACTTGAATACCGCCAGGTAAACAAGCTTTATTCAACCTATGCTGCCGCACTTCCGAAGCTTGCAGACGGGGATTCACGCATACACACCGAGTTTAAGCAGGCACTTACCGCAACCGGTAGACTTTCATCGGCTGATCCTAATCTGCAAAACATACCGATACGTACCAAAATGGGACGTGAAATGCGCAGATATTTCATCTGCCGCGAGGGATATACGCTTGTGGATGCGGATTACTCGCAAATAGAGCTTCGCCTTCTTGCGCACATATCCGAGGACTACAACATGTCCGAGGCATTCAGATCGGGTGCTGACATTCACAGGAAAACCGCTGCCGCGGTATTCTCGATCCCCGAGGAATGCGTTAACGATGAAATGCGCAAGCGCGCAAAGGCGGTTAATTTCGGCATTGTTTACGGAATCAGCGGATTCTCGCTTGCAAAGGATATAGGAACAACAACTGCCGAGGCATCCAAATACATCAAGAGCTATCTTTACAATTACCCCTCGATAGATTCCTATCTTGAAAAGGTTGTTGAGGATGCAAAGGCGGCGGGATATACTACCACCCTCTTTGGCAGGAGAAGATATATCCCCGAGCTTAATGCCCCCAACGGTATGCAGCGCGCATTTGGAAAAAGAATCGCTATGAACGCGCCTATTCAGGGCACGGCGGCAGATATTATGAAGCTTGCAATGATACGCGTTTATAACAGACTCGCGCAAGAGTTACCCGAGGCACACCTTGTTATGCAGGTGCACGATGAGCTTATCGTTGAGGTGCCGAAGGAAAAGACCGAGCTTGCAAAGCTCATACTTAAAGAGGAAATGGAAAACTGCATCGAGCTCTCCGTTCCCCTTACCGTTGACGTAACAAGCGGTGACAGCTGGCTTGAGCAGCAGTAAACAAAACGTTACTAAATAACCGATCGGAATAAAAAACATGCGGGTTGCCTTTCTTTGCATAAGGCAACCCGTTTTTTATCTTTTTTGCTCAAAAATACGATTTTTTCGTAACACCTATGGGTATTTGTAAATTATTATTTACATTTACGAAGAACGCTTATTGAATATAAGAACGTGGTTTTCACCTTCGGAAAGCGCTGCTGCGCATACGTCGGTATTCTGTATTGCATTGTACCTTCTTATGATCTCCACGGGCACGTGATAGCGCTTGGCAACGTCCCAAACCGTTTCGCTTTTTTCGGGATAGTACACGGTGATGCCGGGGTGATCTATGCTCTCTGATGCCTTTGCCATAAGCGAGCACAGGCGGCGCACGCACCGCTTGCGCGTAGCGGTAACGTCTATCTTAAGGGTTGCGGTAAGGTAAACCTTCTTTTCATCAAAGACCGCATTACACTCAAGAATACTTATATCTGCAGCAGCATTGCAGCTTGCATCCGTGCCGCTAAGCTTTATAAATTCACAGATCTCGCACTCCTCGGTAACGCAGATTATTTTTTCTTCACCGTCGGCAAGTATAAGTGCCTTGAAGATCGCCATTGCCTTTACGGTCACGCCGTCGGTATCCGCTTCATAGCGCACGTCGCGCAGGTGTGCATCGCAGCATATTACGCTTTGTAAAAGTGCCTCAGGGCGGCTTGCCTCGCAGCTCACGTTTCTCCGCTCACGCGCAACTCCTATACACTCATCATAGCAAAGATCGCTGTATTCAGCCGAATTTTCCATATAAGGCACAAAGGCATCCGCGGTTACGGTATGAGTAATATTTTGCGAGCATCTCACCTGTGGCTTTGCGGTAAATGAGAGCACGACGGACGTATAATAATCAGCCCCCGCAGAATCCTCCGCCTCATTGTTAAGGCTTATGCTTACAGAGCTTGTGTCATAATGCACAAACGCGCTCATATCGTCCGTTAAAAAGGCTTCTGCCGCGATATTTGCATCAAGCGGTATTTTCTTTTCTACTGTGAAAACGTCGTCACCGACACACACGAGTGCTCTGCCAAGGATATAAGCATCAACGCTTATACCGCCCATAGATACCTGCGAGGACAAAACGCAAGCCGTTGCCTCGCACGAGATCACGTCCACCTCATCACTGCCAACGCCGCTTATACGCGCTATTTGCTCTGCATACTCGCGCTCCGCACCGTCTATGACGGTTGCCGTGTATACATTTATGCGCTCTGTATTAACCTCCGCCTCGGCAGGCAGCTCGCAAGCCTCAAGCTCCTCTTGCACGGCAATTCCTATCTGTGCTACGGCGGTTGCTCTTGCACATATCTTTCTCGGTCCGAAAAGGCGTATGGAAACCGAGTCTGTGTACACGTACACCTCGCTTGCAAGGCAGCCTTCCCCTACCCTATCCGAAATTTCTGCCTCGGATGAAAATACAGCCTCTCTTAAAATGTCCTCATGGTCTATATAAAGCACCTTATAATTTAACACGCATAGCATTGTAAGGTCATTTCCGCTATTATATTTATCACAGATCGCAGGGTGAACGGAATACTTCAAAAGGCGCTTTACGTCTCCCATATAATCGGGTAAAACGTAATCGCAGCTGTTTTCAAATCTTATTTTCGGTCTTTGCACGTATGCAGAATAGCTCCGCGAGCCTTCGTTTTCATTGATAATTTCAGACATATAAAAGTCCTCCGTACAGTATTTGTTCAATACTATGCAAAGGACCTTTTCTTTATTCGTATTATTCTTCGCTATCTGCCATACCTACGGATTCCATAAGGCGCTTATTGAATTCCTCCGCGGTATTGTAGCCCATTTTCTTTTGTCTGTTATTCATAGCGGCAACCTCTATAACGACCGAAAGGTTTCTGCCGGGGCAAACGGGGAGAACTATCATGGGTACCTCTATGCCGAGAATATCCATTCTTTCATCATTAAGACCAAATCTGTCATACATCTTAC
>JAZRLU010000352.1:0-5382 GCA_045647045.1 Eubacteriales bacterium | reverse complement strand
TCAAGAATTTCTCGGTGATAGTCATTGAACCGAGAACCTCTATGTAAAGAGGAATATTTTCGCTATCTTGGAGATCTATATCGGAAAGGGTGCCATCTGCTTTGAGGTAATCGCGGTAGTATGCAGCCATACCGGAATAGGATGCCTCGTAATAGTCGGGCATTATTGCGGTAAGTCTTTCATCGGTAAGCATAACGATTCTCGTTACGTAAGAGCCGGTATACTTGGAATCGGATACGATCGTGTAGCTGGATGAGCCACCTACCGAGATAGTCTCGGAAAGATCGTACTTATCGGAAGGGTACGGTGAGTAGGTGCAGAATGCACTTGCGAAGTGATATGCCGCACCACCGGTTTCAAAGCCGAGGCTTGCGAGGGATGCACCCTCCTCAAGGATAGCGAAGTAACCTCCGGTTACCTTTTCAAAGCCGTACTTTGTCTTGGTGTACTCGTTTGCATAGTCACCCGATACAACGCCGTATACGGGCATGGAGATCTGCTCGCGGTGTGCGCCCTCGATGTTCGAGTAGCAGAAGTCCTTACCGTAGGTGGGAGATGCAAGGTTTGCGGTGATCGTGGAATCGTTGAAATCGTCGAATGCTACGACAGTACCGCTACCGTCGGGATAGAATACGTAACCGTTCTCGGTAAGGTCACCCGTACCGAAGAACTTAAGGGGAGTGATGGACGTAAGCGTATAAGCCGTTGCGTCGAAGGTGATGGAGTTTGCGGGGAGGCGTACGCTAAGAGAGCCGTCGGAATTGAAGGTGTACTCAAGAGCACATCTGAAAACGGGCTTCTTTGCAGATGCATCAACGTATCCGCAATACTTCTCGTCCTGGTACATCTCGTTGAAGGTGTACTCGCCTGCGTACTGCTGGAACAGAAGCGAGTTGCCTCTCTTCTTGGATATCTCTGCATCTGCAGGATATACGTACATAGGCTCAAGGGTTTCGTATATCTCCGCGTTGGTTGCACCGTCTGTAGGAGTATAGCAGGAGTTAAGGATCTCAAGGTATGCCTTATCGTTCTGGTAATCCTCTTTGTCGTAGAACTCGGAGAGGTTCTTAAGAGAATATACGGTGGTAAGAGTAAGGAAGTCTGTCTTAAGATCGTTAAGGTTAGCATACTTATCACGGTCGTTTACGTCGTTCTTCTTAAGACCGAGGGAGTTCTCTCTTCTGTTATAGGTATAGATGAGCTCCATGCACTCGAAGTATGCCTTGAAGGCACGGGAGTTGATGCAGCCGTACTCGTACGTGCTGAACTCCTTGCCCTTCTTGTTTACTACGGTTTCAAACTCAAGGAAGTTGAAGTTCTTGGACTTGTAGTACTCAACAAGCTCGATAACCTCATCGGATACGTCATCCGCATTTGCGAAGTCCTTATCGCCGAAATACTCGTTCATATACTCGGCAAACTCGGTAAGCATGGGCTCAAGGAGCATATCCTCAAACTTGGATGCAAGCATTCTACCGGGAAGAAGGAAGCGCGCGGTGGTATCACCGAGGGTGTACTTTACTCTGATTCCGCCGTTGATGAACTCGGTGGAGATCTGTGTGTAAAGTGCAGCCCACTTGGTGGAGTTGTACTCATAGTTGTGACCTGTGGTTATCTCGGAGAACTGAATGGAGATCTGGGAAAGAAGCTCCTGGTTGGTCACGTCGTCCGAGGATACCGTGTAGTCTGTGGGGTTGGAAGTAAGTATCTGACCGGTAACGTTATTTACGTAGTAAAGCACACCGGTGTACTTGTTAACGTAGATGGAATATTCCTTATCAGCCGTAGACACGCTGTCAAGGTAGCCCATCTGCTGCTCGTATCTGAGCATTTCCTCTGCTGTGTCAAACTGATATCTTTCCTCACTGGTATAGAGGTACATTGCACCGATCATTGCCTTGATCTGATCGGTCGTCATCGACGACGAGCTTGCGCTTTCGGTAACGTAAGCCGCATCTGCCCTCGTAGGAAGGATAGCGATAACCGTGGTGAAAAGAATTACTGCCAACAAAAGAGACGATATTATTTTATTAAATTTCATTATATTACCTCCTTTGTTTTACATACGGTTTCCGATTTCCGTGAATATCGAGATAACGAAGGTTACCATCTTTACAAGCAAGCTTGAGAAGAGGATAGCAACGAACATTATTACCGCCATAGCAACTATGGTGAAGATTACGATAAGCACGTTCTTGGAAAGCGAGAAATCGTGGGTAACGAGAGTACCGAAGAACAGAAGGATCGCAACCCAGATATAACCGAAGGTTACAAGAAGGTTGATCATAGATCCCTCCTGCGCGGTAAGCACGTTGGTAAGAATCGTGGATACGATAACGAGAAGCGGAAGGGGGGCCAGCGAGTAGGTCGTTGCAATGAAGATATCCTTGAAGCTTCCCTCACCCTCGAAGAGGGTTGTAAGACACCAGTTACCTATGCACCACAGAAGCACGGGCACTGTGATGGAAAGTATCTGTGTGATGATCGAGGAGTAGGTATCTCTCGGATTGAAGATGTAGCCGCGGCCTATCGACTGATAGAAGAATGCGAGAATGGTGATACCCATAATGGTAAGACCGCCGCGCACGGATCCGCGCTGCTCATGCTTAAGATCCCAGAATCCGTCGAAGGGGTGGAACTGAAGGTGGAATACGTAAAGCATTTCCTCACCGTAGGTCTTTCTGCCAACCTTAAGAGAGGTTGCCTTGTTCTTCTTCTTTGCCCATCCAAGGAACTTAGCTGCAAATACTGCAATAACTATTACAACTATAAGAAGAGGAATAAGAACGTATCCGAGAATGTTCTTACGGGACTCTGCAAATGCCTGAGAATACTGTGCGGTCTCGTATGCGGATGCAAGCATCTCCATAGCCTCATCGTACTTACCCTGATTGAACAGAGCCTTACCGATACCGATGTATGCAAGGTCGAAGTTGTTGTTTCTTGTAAGAACGTCCTGCCAATAGTTGATGGATGCAGAGTAGTTATGCTCGTTCTGGTTACGAAGAGCGCTCATTATCGTCTGGCAGTACGTGGTGGGAACGTATACTGTGATCTTGTAACCCGTTGCGGAGTTATCAAGAGCAAGAAGGTAGTTGGTGTCACCTACCTGGTGATAGGTAATAGCAACGAATTTCTCACCGTTACCGAGCTGGTCACCCATATCTCCGAATGCGAAGAGAAGGTTACCGTTCTGGTCGTAGGTGAATATTCTTGAACGGTCCTGGTCAAGAATGGACCAGGATTTCTCACTACCGATAGCAACGTCGATAATGTTGGAAACGCCGAGGGTGGGGTTAAGGGTATTTACCGCTACCTCTCCGCCGGGATCGAAGAAGCCGTTACGCTTCATGATCTCATCGCCCGCTGCATTGAGCTTCTTAACGGGTGAGAAGTCTGCCTTCTTTGACTTGATGGCAGCGAACTGCTTATCCTCGTCAAGGTTGTTGTTGGTGATGTAAACGAATCCGTCCTCGTCTACTGTGATGTTGTTATAGGAAACCGAGATGTTTGCCGCCTGGCTCTTTCTCTGCTCCTTGGTCTGGAATCTTCTCCAGATCATCTCGATTAAGCTGTAGGTAACCTTCTGCGCGCCGATGAAGCCCGTGAAGTCACCCTCGTTTGACATTACGATAACGCCCTCGAAGCAGGTCTTGGATACTACGAAGATTCTTCCGTAGATATCTACCGCAATAGAGGTGGGCTTGAATGCCGCCTCGGTAACGAGAGAGGATGCAGGCTTTTCAAGGGTTCTTACGTAGTTATAATCTCTGTCGAAGATAACTATTCTTGAGTTGCCCGTATCGCAAATGTAAATGTAGCTCTTACCGTCCGAGGTGATTCTTGAATCGGTAACGAAAAGTCCCTCGGGCTCGGAGAATTTCTGTGTTTTGCCGTACTCGTCAACGTAGGACTCGATAACGGCTACTGCGGAATAGTATTTGTTGAGAACTACTATTCTGTGGTTTTCCTTATCTGCTATATAAACGTTGGAGGCATCGTCGGTAACGATATCGGATGCGCTCTTAAGCGCCTTGCCGCCAAACTTCTCCGTAAGTCCCATCTTCTTTGAGGTGATGGTATCCGCAGGCTGATATGCCGGGGGAGACTGGAGAGGCTCTCCGTCTATCGAATAGGTGTAGGTATCGTAAGAGGAGAATGCCGAGGAATACACTGTTCCAAACAGCATTACGAGCACTAAGGAAAGAATTATGACTGCTGTTAACTTCTTTTTCATTGTCTTCCTCCTTAATCCTTCATACCCGAGGATCCCATCGTCTCTATGATCTGGCTCTGGTTAAGCACGAATACGAGAATGGGAACCGCCATCATTACAACCGTTGCCGCTGCGCCCGCGCCCGAACGTGCGATACCGCCCGAAAGGATCTGCTGAATAGCGTAGTTGAACGTTTTAAGCTGCTCTGAGTGAATGTAAATCGACGAGCCGGAGTTCCAAAGGCTCTTGAAGCACTCGATGATAAGGGTAAGCCAAGCGGGCTTAACCATCGGCATCGCTATGGTAAGATAGGTGCGGAACTCTGATGCACCGTCAAGTCTTGCAGACTCAAGCACCGTATCGGGTACCGAGGTCTCCATGAACTGCTTCATAAGGTAAAGTCCTATAGTCGTTGCCATAGAGGGAACGATTATGGAAAGATAGGTATCTATCCATCCGAAGGATGAAAGAATGATAAAGTGTGTTACCTGGTTAACCGTGGAGTGGAACATAAGCGACATAACTATGATCTGGAATATCGCGTTTCTTCCGGGGAAGCGGAGCTTTGCAAGCGAGTAAGCCGCCATTGATGCAAAGATCAGGTTTCCTATAGTACCGCATATCGTAATGAATACGGTATTGAATATGTACCTTGAGAAGGGCACCCACGAGTCACCCATAAGGGTAAACAGGTCAACGAAGTTATCGAAGGTGGGGTTGATAACGATAAACTTAGGGGGGAACATAAACAGCTCGTCAAGGGGCTTGAGAGACTGAATACATACGTAGTACATGGGAAGGAACATGAAAGCTCCCATGATAGTGAGTACTATGGTAATACCCGTATCGCCGCCCGCGGATCTGTTAAGAACAACGCGGTGACCTCTGGTTCTTAATTTAGCTTTTGCCATATTACTCACCTACCTTTGAAAGTGCCTTCTTTATAATAATATTGGAAGCAAACATTATTACGAAGAGCACTACTGCTATCGCCGAAGCGTAACCGATCTCATATCTTGCTCCACCGTAGTCGTTCAGGTGGTGCATTATCGTGTGGGCCGCATAGTCAACCGACGGGAATCCGCAAAGTGCATCAACGACTGAGCCGAAGCCGAAGGAGTTTGTTATTGCAAGCACCGCACCGAACATCATCTGAGGACGCATGG
>JAZRLU010000351.1:0-6261 GCA_045647045.1 Eubacteriales bacterium | reverse complement strand
GCTTTGATTTCCCGCGCGTTGGTGACGGAGCATCCGCTGTACGGCGCCGTGGAGGAGGGGAGGCTCTCCGTTCTCTTGGTGGGCGGCGGAAACATCGGTCTTGAGATCTTGCGCACCGTCACCGCTTGGCAGATCACCGCCGTCCTCACCGCCGTTATTTATATCGGGAGCTGCTGCATTGCAGGCGCAAAGCGTCAGCACTGCTGAAAAGAGTAGCGTAAGTGCAAGAAATATGGATATGATTCTTTTGAAAGAAATATGCATATATATCTCCGTTTTTCGCATTTCTCCGACAATTGCAAAGCGCATTATCGGGCATTATCATACATTTTACATTATATCACGAAAGATGTTGCCGTTTGGTAATAAATAATAAAATATTTTTGAAATATGTGTAAACGATTACGCCGCGCGTGTAAGGATAAAGCTAAAAAATACGAAAACCAAAGGTTTTCAACCTTAAATTCACGGCTTAGATACAAGCAAAAAAGAGGAACTATGAGATTCATAATTCCTCATTCGTTTTTTATTTGGGTATGCCTAAATACAAAGCCCGGGCGCATGGATTTAGAGCAGAAATCCTTGGCTGACGAGCGAGAGCCGTACAAGCGTACGGCGAGTGAGGAAACGAGGATAGAATAAAAAACGATTAGAAATGGAAGAAAACCAGAGGTTTTCAACCTTAAATTCACGGTTTTGATACAATCAAAAAAGAGGAACTATGTATACAATAGCTCCTCTTTCGTTTTTTATTCGGTTATGCCTAAAAACAAAGCCCGGGCGCATGGATTTAGAGCAGAAATCCTTGGCTGACGAGCGAGAGCCGTACAAGCGTACGGCGAGTGAGGAAACGAGGATAGAATAAAAAACGATTAAAAACGGAAGAAAACCGCAGGTTTTCAACCTTAACCATTTTGATTATTGCAAAGTAAAGGTAGAGGCACAGTTTTTCACAATGCCTCTACCGTTTTTTATTCGGTTATGCCTAAATACAAAGCCCGATCATCTGCCAAGACCTGCTGCTCCAATAATCCCCGCATCGTTGCCAAGCTGCGCCGTAACGATCCTTGCCTTTTTGGGATTGGTTCTCGTATACTGATCGCGCTCAACAAGCTCGGTCAGGGGCTTTGTAAGATATTCACCCTCGCCGCATACTCCGCCGCCAATGCAAAGTACCTCGGGCTGGAAGATGTTTATCATATTGGTTATACCCTCGGCAAGATAGAAAATATAATCGTCAACTATACCCTTTGCGTATACGTCACCCTTCTTCATGGCGTTGAACGCGGTACGTGCAGATACCTTACCTGCCTGCGCCTCCTCGTCAAAGAGCACGGATTTTATACCTTTAAGCTTAAGCTCTGTCATCTTCTCGCGCGTCATAGCGGAAAGTCCCGTTGCGGATGAATATGCCTCCCAGCATCCGCGCCTGCCGCAGGAGCACTGCCTGCCGCCTGCAACTATTACCGTGTGTCCAAGCTCCGCACCTGCACAGTTAACGCCGCCGTCAAATATCTTACCGTCAATAATAACGCCGCCGCCAACGCCGGTGCCAAGGGTTATCATAACCGAATTTTTAGTATCGCGCGCCGCACCTGCAAGCGCCTCTCCGAGTGCCGCCGCATTAGCATCGTTTGCTATGAGCACGCGCGCAACGGATAAATACTTTTTAAAGAGCTCTGCAATAGGAAAGTTGAGGAAGGGAAGATTGTTAGCGTACTCTATAACGCCCGTCGCGGAATTTACCGTTCCGGGTGCCGCTATACCAACGTAATCTATATCCGCTACCGTAAGTGAGTTTGATTCAATGATCTTGGCTGTGAGTGCCGCCATATCCTTTACAATAAGCTCGGGATCACGCTGCGCCTTTGTAGGTACAGAGCCCTTATCTATTATTTTAAGATCCTTGTCGCAAAGTCCAACGGCAATGTTAGTGCCGCCAAGATCAATACCTATAGTATACATACGAATTTACCGCCTTGTGTTTTTTGTGCCAATGGCAATCTCAATTATATAATATTTTACTTCGAATGTCAAGAAAGATGCCTAAAATAAAAGATTTTGATGCTGCTTGCGGTATGAAAACGCCTCAGTTCATAAAAAATTAACATATTTATTTCCAAACGTATTGAAATCTACACAAAAAAGGTATACAATAGGAAAGAAAAAACAATCAGCAAGGAAAAAAGAAAAAATGAAAAGATTTGTATATGCGGACAACGCGGCTACAACTCCCGTAAGCCGCGAGGTTATAGATGCAATGGCGCCCGTGTTTGAGACGTATTGGGGCAACCCCTCCAGCCTGCATGCAAAGGGCAGAGAGGCAAAAGAGCTGCTTGACGGTGCGCGTGCGCGTATCGCGGCGGTGTTCAATTGCCAGCCCTCGGAGATATATTTTACCTCCTGCGGCTCTGAGTCGGATAACTGGGCAATAAAGGGTGCGGCAAGGCGCCTTATCAAAAAGGGCAGAGACCATATCGTAACAACGGCGATAGAGCATCCTGCGGTGCTCAATACCTGCCGCCAGCTTGAGGCTGAGGGCTTTAAGGTAACCTACCTCGGTGTTGATGAGTACGGAAAGGTGCGCCTTGACGACGTACGCGCGGCAGTTACCGATAAGACCGCTGTGGTTGCGGTAATGTATGCCAACAACGAGATAGGCACAATAGAGCCTATTTCTGAGATTGCAGAGATCGCGCACAGCCACGGCGCGCTTATGTTTACCGATGCCGTTCAGGCTGTCGGAAATATCGATATCGATCTTTCCACCCTCGGTGTAGATATGCTTGCGGCTTCCGGTCACAAGGTGCACGCTCCCAAGGGTATCGGTCTTCTTTATATAAGGAAAGGCGTGGTTATAGACAATCTTATCTCGGGCGGCGGTCAGGAAAGACGGCACAGAGCAGGTACGGAAAACCTTCCGTACGTTGTAGGACTTGCAAAGGCGCTTGAGGTTGCAAAGGAAAGGCTTGCGGATATCCCGAAGGTAGCCGCAAAGAGAGACAGGCTTATTGAGGAGCTTACAAAGATCCCTTATTCCCGTCTTAACGGTCACAGGACCGACCGTCTTGCAGGTAACGTAAATATCGGCTTTGAGTTTATAGAGGGTGAGAGCATGCTGCTTTGGCTTGACATTGCGGGTATCTGCTGCTCTACGGGCTCTGCTTGCTCGTCTGCCTCTCTTGAGCCCTCGCACGTGCTTCTTGCAACCGGCGTTCCTCACGAAAAGGCGCACGGCTCGCTCCGTCTCTCTATCAGCCACGAGACCACGGATGAGGATATAGACTATATCATTGAAACACTTCCCCCCATTATAGAAAAGCTCAGAAATATGAGCCCCCTTTGGGAAGAGGTAGTAAAAAATCAAGGTAATAATTAAGTAAAAGGAAAACGAATATGCAATACAGCGAAAAGGTAATGGATCACTTTATGTCTCCCCGTAACGTGGGCGAGATCGAAAATGCAGACGGTGTTGGTACCGTAGGTAACGCCAAGTGCGGCGATATTATGAAAATATACCTCAAAATAGAGGATGGAGTTATAGTTGACTGTAAGTTCAAGACCTTCGGATGCGGCGCGGCTATCGCAACCTCGTCTATGGCAACCGAGCTTATTAAGGGTCACACGGTAGAGGAGGCGCTTAAGCTTACAAACAGCGCCGTTGTAGAGGCACTTGAAGGACTTCCGCCCGTTAAGGTGCACTGCTCCGTGCTTGCAGAGGAGGCGGTTAAGACCGCTATAGCAGACTATTACACCAAGATCGGCAAGCCCGTAGATTTCGAGATCGAAAAGGCACACGACGAGGACGAGGAATAATCTGAAACAAACGGAGGACTCACTTTGAGGATTCTTGTAGGTATGAGCGGCGGCGTTGATTCTTGCGCCGCGGCTCTTCTTTTAATCAGGGCAGGGCACGAGGTAGCAGGCGCGTGCCTTGTAATGCACGGCACAGAGGACGTAAGTGCCGCGCGCGAGGCTTGCGATGCACTTGGCATTCCCCTATACGTTGAGGATTGCCGAGAGATGTTCTCTTCATCGGTGATACCTTACTTTGCAGACGAGTATTTTTCGGGCAGAACCCCCAACCCGTGCGTAGTTTGTAACAGCGAGGTTAAGTTTAAAGCGCTCCTTGCCGCCGCCGATAAATACGGCTTTGACCGTATAGCAACAGGGCATTATGCCTCGGTTGTGCAAGTAGGCACTCGCTATGCCGTGCGCCGTGCGGAGGATAGAAAAAAGGATCAGGCATATATGCTGTGGCGCCTGCCGCAATGCGTGCTCTCACGCCTTGTTATGCCGCTTTCCGATCTTACCAAGGTGCAGGTGCGCGAAATATGTAACGAAGCAGGGCTTTCTGCGGCATCCCGTGCGGACAGTCAGGAGATATGCTTTATTCCGGACGGTGATCACGCCGCATATCTTGAACGTATGCGCGGCATTTGTCCCGATGGCGATTTTATTGATCCGACAGGCAAGGTCATAGGCAGGCATAAGGGCATTATAAGATATACCGTAGGTCAGCGCAAGGGGCTTGGAATTGCGGCAGGTCACCGCATTTTCGTAACCGCGATAGATCCCGAAAAAAACACCGTTACGGTATCCGATGAGGATAAGCTTTATACCTCTCTTACCGTCAGCGGAATTATCGCATCCGGCATTGAGCCCGAGGAGGGTAGGGAATATGAATTTACCGTAAAGGTGCGCTATCTTGCACCCGATGTGCCCTGCCGTGTTAAGTTTTACGGTGATCGTGCGCATATTTTGCTCTCCGTGCCTCAAAGGGCTGTAGCCCCCGGGCAGTCTGCGGTGCTTTATATGGGCAATACCGTAGCCGCCGGCGGTTTTATCGATTCGGCACAGTAATTTAGAAAAAATACAAAAATGGTACACCCCGTGTACGAAAAGCACGGGTGTTAAGCGGCACTCCTATAAGTCTTGCGGAGTGCCGCTCTAATTTTGTGTTGACTTTTGCGCACGCATATAGTATAATTAAAATGGCGTTATGTGATCGCCAAAGAAAAAGTAAGGAGGCAAGCGTATGAAAATAGGTAAAAAGGGCATTTTGCGCTCTCAGCTTACAATGCTTAAGCCGTTTATTGCAGGCTGTTCGCTTGCAACCGTAAGAAAAAGCCAGGACAATATCGGCAAGCTTATGGCTATGCCTTATAAAGGGGACGTTGCCTATGAGGATATCAAGATAGGTGACCTTTCCTGCACTATGATAATTCCGCACGATGAGCTTTCAAACGCGGTGATCCTTTATCTTCACGGCGGCGGCTTCGTTGCAGGTAATCTTTCATATGCGCGCGGCTTTGCATCCGTGCTTGCATCAAAATGCGGCATTCGCGTGCTTGCCGTAGAATACCGTCTTGCCCCGGAGCACGTATATCCCGCCGCGCTTGACGATACGCTTCTTGCATACGGATATCTTCTTAATAACGGCTATGAGCCTTCAAGAATTATGCTTGCGGGTGAGAGTGCGGGCGGCGGTTTATGCTACTCGCTTTGTATGCGCCTGCGTGAGAAGGGCAGAACTATGCCTGCAGGAATCATAGCTATATCCCCTTGGACGGATCTTACCGCCTCGGGTGCATCCTACGTGGCAAACGAGAAGGTTGACCCGTCTATGACGCGTGAACGCTTGCGCTACTTCGCGGATAATTACGTTTACGGTGCAACGGGCACGGGTAGGCGTATGCAGCCGATATCCAACCCCGATGAGGAGGATGACAGAAGGCGTAAAAGCGATCCCTATATATCCCCCCTCTTCGGTACGCTTGAAAAAATGCCGCCCTCGCTTATATTCGTTGGCGGTGATGAGATAATGCTTGACGATGCAGTTTCAATGCACGCCGCCCTCCTGCGTGACGGATGCGAGAGCACCCTTACCGTGGCAGATGAGCTTTGGCACGGCTATATTCTTTACGGTCTTGCCGAGCGCGAAACCGATTTTGATAAGATCCGCCGCTTTGTTCACCACCGTATTCCTCATCAGAAAAAGCTGCGCTGGCTTGCGCTTGATAATGCCGCAAAGATATTCCCCGCGGCGCGCTCGCGCATATGGTCAAACATTTTCCGCCTTTCCGCTACTATGAGCGAGGAGGTTGACAGGGATGCGCTTAAGGTCGCGCTTGACGTAACCGTGCGCCGTTTTCCCTCGATTGCGGTACGCTTAAAGGCAGGCGCATTCTGGTACTATCTGGAGGAGATCCCCCACGCCCCCGAAATACTTGACGAAAAGCCATATCCGCTCTCCCGTAT
>JAZRLU010000350.1:0-5457 GCA_045647045.1 Eubacteriales bacterium | reverse complement strand
AAGAGAAATCCCGATTCGCGTAAATTCTGCCAAGAGTGCGGAAAAAATCTTGAAAACGTGCGCCTTCGCGCTCAAAACGTAGAATACGTTTGCCAATCCTGCGGTGCAAAGGGTACAAAGAAGGATAAATTCTGCGGCGTTTGCGGCGCAGAAATGCCGATCCTTTTGCCGTGGCTTGATGAAGATGAGGAAGCGCGTATGCGCGAGAAGATTGCGGAGTACCGTGAGTGCCTTGAGCTTATTGAAGGTGCAAGTGATGCTCTTCGCTATAGGGATAGGTACGAAAGCCTTGATGCCGAGCTTTCCGAAATCAAGCTCGATATAGAAAAATACGTTCCTCGCTTTGACAGGCGCTGGAGATCAGCGGCAGCGAAAATAAGAGAAGAAAAGCGCCGCCTTAAGTCGCGCGGTGATGCCGTTACATCAGAGGGTAGCAAATTTAAAAGTATCCTTATGCTGCTCTTTGCCGCGGTTGGTATTCCGCTTGCCACTGCCGTTTTATCCGTAATGGTTAATCTGTACTTACCGGGTACGGCAGGTAAATACGTAACTGTTGCCACCGTAGCCTTGGGGTGGGGTGCTCTTGCGGCAGCCTTGTATTTCTTGGGTGTACCGCGGCTTGTTAGGATCAATGAGGTGCTTTCCTTTATAGGCGGTGCCGTTGCCATTGTCTTTGCATTCATACCCGTGTTGCGCATATCGGGTATCGCAATTTTTGCGGCGATCTTTGCTTCATCTGCGGTCTTATTCCTTATACAGCTGAAGGATAAGGCAACGTGCACTATAGGAGATGACACAGGGTATGGCACCTTTACGCAAAGCGTGCGCCTGCGCCTTACGTCATACGATGGACGCCTTTCGATAAGCCTCGCGGCATTTGCGTTTGTATTTGCGCTTTGGTCGGTTGAAAGCTATGCATTCTTTAGCTACGGTAAAGGTCCGTTCTTTTATATAGCATACGCCGCAGCATTCATTTTATCAACAGTGGCACTCTTTTTGGTTGCATCGTTTAAGCTGATATGGAATAAACCGCTTTTCGTTACCATATATGTGTTAAACGCTTTGGCAACGCTTGTGTTTGGAATTATAATTTCCGGCCCTGCTATTTTCGCCATAGGAATTACTGTTGGATTATTCTTTTATATGATGTGCGTTGTGTTGGCGCAAGCAGACTAACCGACCGTTTTTAAATAATACCCCTTACCCGTGTGAAAAAATACTAAAATAAAAGCAATACCCAATAGGAGAACAAAATGTCCGATTACGAAAGATACGGTGACTATAACGAAATAGAGGAAGACGCCCCGAGGTCGGGCGGCGCCGTGATGATCATACTTAAAATATTAACCGTTCTTGTATGTACGGCTGTTGTCGGTATTCTTGTGTTCAGGCTTGTGGCGTTTAACGTGTACCCCGAGTCTGTGCGCGGACTTTACTTTAACGATACGCTTACCGCGCATTATAAGGCGGATAAGAACGGCTTTGCCGTTAAAACACAGAGCCTGCGCTATTCATATGACGATGAGGATCTTGGCAACTTCTTCTGCGATCACCTTTACGTTATAGAGGCGGCAGGGCAGCTGCAGATCACCGTGAGATACAACGTTTCTACGGTAGATCGCATCGAGAGCGAGCGCGGCATAGAGCTTGACGAAAACAGCGCGGAGCTCTTTGTTTTCCGCCTTGTTGATAACTACGGAAGCGTGCAGGGCGAGCTTGTGGACTCGGTGTTCGATTCGCAGATGATGTACCGCTACGTTAAGCTTGTGTTTGACGGTGTGCGCTTCGATGCCGATGAAAACGGAAAATATCCCGAGTGGATAAGGCTTGAAACCTTCCTTGCAGGTGATGATACCGCTACCGCAACCCCCTATATGAACCCCATTTACGAAAACAATGCAGATTATTCCGAGTTTGTTGACTATCTGCCCAAGGAAAAGGAGCTTCCCGAGTGATGAATGAGGAAAACGGTATTATAGATTTTACCTTCCGCCCGAAAACGGACGGCAAGCGCCCCCTTCCAACCGTGCTTTTGATTGCCGCGCTTTCCGCGGTGCTTATAGTCGTTTCGGCAAACATACCGATGTATAAGGGCGTGGTAAGCCTCGTTGCCCTTGTGGGCATATGCGCAAGCCTTTATCTTGCTATGCGCTATATTATGAGTGACTTTATATACAGCGTTTACAGCGGTGACGAAAGAACCCCCGCCTCGCTTATGATCTACCGCGCAATGGGTAGGCGAGAGAGCCTTATGTACCGCATCGATCTTTCCGATATAAGGGAAATAAGACTTGTAAACAAAAACGATAAAACCGCACACGCCCCTAACCGTAATATCGCAAAGCTTAACTTCCACCCAAGCTTCAACCCCGAAAGCTATTATCTCTTGATAGCAAAAACGGCGGATAGCGAAATAGAGGTAAAGCTTGATATTACCCCCGAGGTACGCGAAAGACTTTTGTCATATGCCGAAATAGCACGCACAATGGAGCGCGAGGAGGAGTAAAGCAAACGGGGCTTTTACGTACTTTCGGCAGCCCGAAAGTACCAAAGGGCGCATAAAATAATTAAGGCACAAGGTGTAAAAACCTTGTGCCTTCGTTTTATGAATTCTCGCGCGGACACTCCGTTGTGCAACTGTGGCAGAATCTCGATTTATCCACGTTACCGTGACCGCATTTTGGACAGTTCATAAATTATGATCTCCTTTTTGTGAATGGCTTATAGGTCGCCATCGGTAAGCGCGTAGAGGAATATTCCTCCGTTTGCAAAAAATGTCAAACCGGGAACTACAAAGCTTAATACGAAGACAGCGGTAGAGGTGATGTGTGTGAAAAACGGCATAAAGAAGACTACGGCTGAACCTACCGTCGCAATAAGCGAAAGAAGTCCAACAGACTCGCCGTATACGCTAATGTGCATAAAGTTAATTATCGTAACAAGAGCCATGCCGCACATCAGTACTATCATACTTGCATTTTCAACCTCACTCAGCTGTATGGCTAATGCAAGCATGCTTATTGCAATAGCACAGAAGGCGGTCGGTGCTGTTATGTTTAACGTTACGTTTTCATCATCGTCATCATATTCCGACGTAATAACGAAGTAGAGCCAACGAGATATAGAGGCTAAGAAAATAGGCGCGCATATGTACAAAGTAACGAACCTTAACGACGAAATAAATAAAAATACGATAGCTGTAATAATAGCGGGAAGACTTACGTAAAAATGTATGAAGATTGCGAGCTGTCCCTTGAATATTCTAAAGGTAAGTATCACTGTGGCGTAGCCTATGGATATAGCGGTAAGAATAAGCCACTTTTTCCAGTCGCCCGAAATGCTGTTGTTAAGCAGTATAGATGCAAAAACGGTTGCCGCAGCTATAACTATTGGAATTACCGTAACGAGAACGGTATTTTTGATAGCCTCGCGGCGTGCTTTTTCGGCAGCCTCTTGTTCTGCTATGCGCTTTGCCTCGGCCTCTTTTGCCTCTTTTTCAAGGCGCAGGCGTTCTGCCTCAGCCTCTGCTTTTGCGATGCGGTCCTTTTCATTTGCTATAGCCTCTTTAGCGCTCTTCCAGCGCGATTGGAAATCGGGGATATAAAGCCCCATATTGTAATCAAGAGAGCCAAGCCTTGATTTAAGCTCGGCGTATTTTTCCATATTTTCGCCGAACGAGCCCTTTTCTATGGCAGTAAGGCAGCTCTTGTATTCGTCAACCGTAGGCTTGCGCAGAATCTTGTGCGCCTCGGGCAAGAGAGCTTCAAGCTTTGATACCTCGGCAACGTAGGGGCGCATATTTGCGGTTATAGAGGATAGCGTGTTAAATACCTCGTTTGCCCAGGCGGTATTGTATTCCTTTGCATACGTAAGTTTGCCTATTGTGTCACTTATTGCTATGCTGCGCTTGATAAGCGTAGATCTCTCTGTCAGCTTATCCACAAGATAGCTGCATTTCATTTTATTCCTTACGGCGGTATTTGCAGCACTGATGCGCGCTACGACCTGCTCTGTTTGATTGCACCAAGCGAGCGTAGCATCATTTGTGTCAAGCTCTTTGAGCATTCTGTCAAGCTCTGCTGCCTCTGATGCGATACGGCGCTCGCGCTCTGCGGCTTCTTCTGCCTCCTTACGAGCCTGCGCCTCGCGTGCAAGGCGCTCAGCCTCTGCTTTTTTCTCCGCGGCAATTCTTGCCGCCTCGCGCTCTGCCGCCTCTTTGGCAAGCCTCCTCGCCTCCGCCTCTTTTATAGCACGCCTGTCTGTCAGGGTATTTGCGATCGCATCCCTGCCAACGCGGCGGATGCTCGCGGGGATTTCTATTTCAAGCGATTCGCAGTTAACAAAAGCCTCGTCTCCGATAAGCATAATCGTTTTCGGAAGCACGATCTCGGAAAGGTTTTTACAGTTCCTAAAAGCGCGTGAGCCTATCTGCATAAGCCCTTCGGGCAGGCGCACGGAGAATAGATTAGAGCCCTCAAATACGCCGTCGCCTATGGTTTCAACCCCCTCGGGAATATCTACGTTAAGCACCGACCTATTCTTAAGCTTTGTTATTACGTACTTGCCGTTACCCTGTATAACGTACTCAAAATCCGCAAGTGCGCGCTCGGTTGCTTGCCTTTTCTGGTTGGCAAGCGCCTCGGCACCCAAGGAGTCGGATTCAAGCGAAAGCGCATCAAGGTTGAAATCCGCACCGTCAGCAGATGGAGCAACCTCAAAGCCGCCAAAGCTTGAAAGATCAAAGCTCAGCATCTCGGCATCTGCCGCGCGGCGCGCCTCGGCTTCCTTCATAGCGGCAAAATTAAAGCCGCATCCGCCGCAAAAGCTTACGTCGCCTTCGTTCTTTTCGCCGCATTCCGGGCATATTAACATTTGTGCCTCGCGTATTTTCTGCAGATTTTCACCGCAGCCTTGGCAAAATTTTAATTTATCGTTATTATCTCTTCCACATTTTGGGCAGATCATATCAAAACCTCTGTATTTTAAAATTGTAGTGTCGGAAACTAAAATTCACGCCTTTGCGCAAGATAACGGCGGCGCACCTCGGTAAGAAAGCGTTGAACGCGCTCGGATTGATAATCACGGTACGTCCAGGGCAGCTTTTGCCACTCGCCGCGCGCGTAGTAGAGCGTAAGCTCGGTATAGATCCCGTCCGAGAGCGGTATACGGAATCCGGTTTTCTTTGTGGTTGCAAGCATAAGGCGCCCGTGCGAAAGAAAGCCGGGATCGATATTCACGCAACGCGTGCCGAGCCTTTTTGCAAAATCGTTTTCTACCCCAAAGGCTCCATCCGGGAGGGAGCTGGCGCCGTAGGCGACTGAGGGAGCATGCGAGTAGCCTTGATTACGTAGCCGTTAGGTATACGAAACCAATGCTAAAAGAGATTTGGGTGTGTAGCCGTTAGGTATACAAAGAGAAAACTACACGCCGGGCTCTATAAGGCTCCCTCCGGGAGGG
>JAZRLU010000349.1:0-4215 GCA_045647045.1 Eubacteriales bacterium | reverse complement strand
GTAGGAGATGAGTGAGGATAACCGGAACTGTTTGCAAGCGCCATAACAGGCACTTCATTTTCGGGGCTCGTGGGATATACGATATGAAGGTAAAGATTCATATCTATGAAGCTGCCGTCGGGATCTACACAGTCGGTAAGTACTTCTGCTTTGGTAAACTTGATATATGTGTATTCACCGTTTTCGTCAACATTACCGCTCGCATCGTACCAAACGGGTGCATTACCGTCAAAATCGTTCTGAACAGCCTTTCTGGTTCCATCCTCGTGCATCCAATAAACGAGCTTTGTGCCCTTGGTTGCGCGGAAATCCGAATTCCAGTTTTCAACTATCTTTTCGAACGTACCTTCAGCCGAGTGCTTATCTATTTCCCAGAAAATCTCGTGAGGAAGAATGTTATAGCCCGATGGAACAAGGAAATTCTCTCTGTAGTTACCGTCAGGAAATACATCCTTATTGGTAAAGACCTTTCCCCAGCCGTAAAGAAGATCATATCTGAATTGCTCAGCGGCTAATTCCAGATCTCTTCCGGAGGCATTTTTGTTATTCAGGAAGTCCATAACGATAACAACGTATCCTCTGTCAACCATTGATTGGATTATTGTTTCGTTAGAATCCGTTCCTATCCTTTCTACCGAAGGATGATTTATCGTGTAAACTATTATAGGTGTACCGAAGTAACTGGTTTTTATGGCACCTTTTGCAGTGTCATAGTACATCGTATACTGATAACTACCTACGTAATCATCCTTTACCGCTACGGTATCTTGAACAAGATACTTTGAAAAATTCTCTTTGATTTCTACCATTTCACCCTCGGTTATCACTTTATCTTCAGCAGATGCAACTATAGCAACAGCCGAAGCGGTGATAAATATAAGCGAAAGCAGTAAAAACCAAAGCTTTTTGAAGTTTTTCCTGTTTTTCATAACTTTGCTCCTTTGTATTTTTTATTTTGCGCCTTAATTTTAACATAGTAAACATTCACGTTTCAACTAAATTTCAACTAAACATTGGACTTTTCGCTAAAAAATATTGCATTTCGTAAAAATTTAATATATAATATATATTAAGTATACACAAAAAGATAAAGCGAGGACAAAAATATGGAGTATGAGGTCAGGAAAAAGAAGCTTTATACCAAATACAGCCACGTTAATTGGGCTTCCGGCGCACCGTATTGGGTTTCAAACGCGAGGTATACCGCGCCCACAAATCCTATCACCAGGCTTCACTATCACAATATGTATGAGGTAGGCATGTGCATAGAGGGATGCGGTGAATATCAGATAAACGATAAGCTGTACCGTTTCAAGGCAGGCGATATCGTATTCATAAATCATTTCACGCCGCACTATTCAAATTCACAGAGCGGCTCTCCCGCCAAGTGGAAGATAATTTTCTTTGATCTTGTAAGAGTTATGCAGCTCGCGGGTATGCTGGATCCGGATAAGGCACTCCTTATCGCGAAATTTGATATTCCGTTAAACGCCGTTTTTGCGCCCGACGAGCATCCGCAGCTGACCGAGCTTATAAGAGATATAATCAATCAGGCAGAAATAAAGGATGAATATACCGATATAAATATGGCATTTTCCATAGGAAACTTTATTATCGCGTGCGCAAGGTATCTTAAAGAGCGTCCCATCACGGAAGAGTCGGATACGATAAGCAAGAATCAATACCACAGGATCACTCCCGCGATATACACTATAAACACGCATATGGCAAGCATGGCAACGATAGGAGAGGCGGCGCTCGCGAAGCTTTGCAAAATGAGTGTTTCAAACCTCCGTTTGCTTTTCAAAAAATACACCGGCTTATCACCTAAGGCGTACATAAACAACACGAGAATGGCATACGCGGATTATCTTCTTACCAATACGGATATGACGGTGCTTAAAATTTCCCAAGAGGTTGGATACAACGAAATATCCGGATTCAACAGAATGTTCAAGCAGACCTTCGGAATGTCTCCAAACGATTATCGTAAAAAGTCGATGTCCGATTAGAACGGAAGATGTGCGGCTGCCCACCAATTACCAAAAAGAGGTGAAAGGCTTACCGTTACGAAAACAAATTCGTTTTCCACGCTTTCCTCTGCCACGCCGTAGTAAAGAACGTTATCAAATCCATTCGTATAGCGAGAATCGTACATTATTGAGGCGGAAGGACCTCCGCTACAGATACCACCGAATTAGACTGACCTGCGATAAGGAAAACGTCTATCTCGCCCTTTGAGCCACCTCGGAAAGCTGCAACGGAGCATAACATAAAGCTGTTGAAAACGTGTCAAAAGGTTGCTTTTTATATATGCCGCAAAAAAGGAGACTATGGAAATGCTTTTCGCATCCCAAAGTCTCCTATATTTTTACGAAGCACTACTTCCGTTTTATCCGTTTTCCGACGGTGTATCGGATTTATCGGCTTTCTTTGTTTCTTTAATTTCGTCTCGCGCAAGATCGTGAGCCATAGCGCGCATCTCAAAGTGTATAAGGGCACTCATAAGCGCACGGAGCAGAATTACTGCGCCGAGGATATAGAGCTCGTCCATGCTCTGCACTAAAACGGTTTTAAGTATCTCTGCCGCAAGCTTGAATTCAAGACCTGTAGCAAGACCTTTTGATAGGTGAAGCTGTATATCGTTTCTCTTACGCATAAAGGAATTTTGCAGATACTCAAAGAACGAATGCAAGGATGTCCATACCACAACAAATATACCCATTATCTCCAAAACGGTGATTATATAGGGCAAAACCAATTCAATTATATGATGCATATTTTTCTCCGGTTTCGTTTTAACTTATTATACCATATTTTCTCAAAAAGTCAAGTTTTTTGGCATTTTTTGTTAACTAAATGCCGTTTCACCTCGAAAGCCGATGTTATATAAAGAAAAACGCAATTCAGTATCCTTAATAAAAAGAATACGCCGAATTGCGTTTAACTATTATGTAGCCGAGAATTAGTCCTCCGCCGTGCGGAACTGATGCACGCAGCAGATAATACCCGCAACTATACCAACCGCAACGCAAGCTGCGATGATAGTGGTATTAATCTCCGTCATAGAGAACAGGCTTATACCCGCAAGCGCAGCGGCACTTATCATACCGCATACTGACGTTACTACGATGTAAAGACCCTTAAAGATGAATACGGAAAGCGCCGCAACGATCAATGCGCATATACCGCTTACAACTAAAGCGCCCCAAGAAAAGCCGCTCTCTGTTACTGCAAAGAAAGCCATATCTGGGAAGCTTAAAGCAATAATTACGCTGATCCCAGATCCTATGCCCCATCCGCTTGCCGCACCGATAAGAACGATAGCAAACTTATAGAAGAATTTCATAAGCAAAGCACCGATAAGCGCAAGCACAAAGATTATAAGCACCGAAAGATTTACAGGACCGATATTTGACATACCGAGCGCCCCCGTAGCGATAGGAGCTACGTAAGAGCCTATAAGGCCGAACATCAAAGCACCTTCAATGGGCAAAGCAAGGCGGAAAAGACGCCAGCCCCAGGTTGCAAGCAAGAACAAGCTTGCAATAATGGCAACGATCACATACGCACCGGCACCATTAATAAAGGCAAGAAGCCCCTCGGGCGTTGTGGGTATCTCTATATTGCCTAAGCCCGCAAGAGTCTGTTCAAAATCAAGATTTTCCATTCTACTACCTCCTTTTTTATTCATAATTTTCCGCATACAGTATATCATAATAAAAGAAAAATTTCAAGGGGGAATGCCGCACAAAGTATATATATTTAATATTTTTTTAGGAAATAGGGGCGCGCTAAGCAGTTTTTTTCGCGTTTTTTGCGTATTTTTGGCGTGCTTTTTTCACGCAAATTTCCTTTGCGCGACCTCCCGATCGCAAAAATTTATTTTTCAAGCCGCCGGAGAGAAAAACGCAAAAAGTACAATTTTCTTATATTTTCCGCGGTGTTTTACTTTGATAAGTACACTTTTTATACATTTTACGCCTTATTTTGCGAAGTGCGGAAAAATCAAATTTTGCGCATACCATTACGGTACAAAATCTTTGTTTTATTACATTTTTGCGGCATTTTTCGATTATTTACAAAAAATACTTATTATCTATTGATTTTGCGCATTATATATGGTAAAATATATGTACGGCTATGCCGAATAATAACAGAGTAGAAATATATGCGTTTTAGTGCTGTGTGGACGGGGAGTTGTCACACGGACGA
>JAZRLU010000348.1:0-5596 GCA_045647045.1 Eubacteriales bacterium | reverse complement strand
TTATTATGATGATCTCGGTCAGCTCATACGTGAGGATAATCCGTTTATAAACGCAACGTACGTATATACCTATGACAGCGCCGGTAATATTCTTGCTACAACAAGGCATGGATATACCGCTGCTGATGTAATACCCACCGGTGGAACTGTATATGAATACGGATACTCTGACGGTGCTTGGGGCGATCAGCTGACGTCTTACCGAGGACAGCCTATAACATATGATGAGATAGGTAATCCACTTACATACTACAACGGTCAGAGCTATGCATTTGAGTGGGAAGGCAGAAGGCTTGTTTCCGCATCAACAGGGTATAACTTTAATTCTACGTATACATACACGTATAATGATGAGGGCTTACGTACAAGCAAAACTATAAACGGTGTTACTACAACGTACACCTATTATGGCAACCTTCTCATATCCGAAGAAAAGGCAGGCAACGTTACTATTTATCTGTACGATGCATCCGGCTCGCCTATAGGTATGCAGTATCATTCGCAATATGCCGCAGAGGATGACTGGGACGTATACTTCTTTGAAAAGAATATGCAGGGTGACGTAGTTGCTGTATATGACGAATATGGAACGATCCTTATAGAATACAGCTATTCCGCATATGGAAAATGCACCTATACCGAATATGAGAGCACGTCAGCAACTAATAACCCGTTCAGATACCGCGGCTATTACTTTGACGATGGCTTGAATCTCTATTATCTTGGATCAAGGTATTACGATCAGAATACCGGTAGATTTATTAGTGCGGATGATATACAATATCTTGGTGCCAATGGTGGTACACAAAGCCATAATCTTTACGCTTACTGTAGTAATAATCCGGTGAATTACTTGGACAGATCCGGACACATGCCCGAGTGGGCACAATGGGCAGTATGCGGTTTAGCAGTAGCCGGTCTTGTTGTGGCAACCGTTTTTACTTGCGGTGTTGCTGGGGCGGGAGTTGCTATGGTCGGAGCTGCTATGCTAACTGGAGGTCTAGTATCCGCAGGAATAAATGCTGCAGATCAGTTGAGTGATGGCGGTGAATTTGATTGGGCTGAATTAGCTATTTCTACGCTATCTGGAACAGCATTTGGATTAGTTGTAGGATTAACTGGTGGAACAGGTGGTTGTGCAATAGTAGGAAAATTTGCTGTTGCTGGTGGAACATCATTGCTAAGCAGTTGGAATCAAAATGCAACGTTTGGTGAAACAATGAAATCTTTAGGAATTTCTTTGTTAGTTTCAGGTGTCGCTCAAGGAGCGGGATATTTTGCAAGCAAGTTTGGGCCACAAATAATATCAAAAGTTTTTCCAAGAAATCCCAATCAAATACTGACAATGGGAGATATTGGATCTGTATTATGGGATATTCCAGCGGTAAAAACAGGTGTTATTAGATTAGCAGGAGGAATTGCAGGTTCTATTTTGAATAATTTTTAGGAGGATGTAAACGATGTGGGAATTTATTAAATATTGTCTATATTGTTTATTAATGTCGATTTCTGCTTCTTTTGGAAATAATCCTGAAGGGATGACCTTTAAACATGCAATTGTTGGAAGTATTACAATGTTTGTATTATTAGGGGCTGGTTTAGGCATTCTTTGGTTAATAGCGATAATTGTAAATAAATTTAGGCAAAAATAAAATAAGTTATGATCTAGCGTTATGAAAAATCACGTTTAATTAAAATGGGCGGCAGACACATTTTTGTGTCTGTCGCCTTGGTTTTTTCATTATTGTTGAATAAGCTTTGCGATAAGCTCGCAGATGAATACTGTTGCGGCAGCGCCGGCGGCAACCGTAACCAGGCTGCGCTCGAAATATGCAAGCACTATAGCAACAACAGCCGCGGCAATGCCGGAGAATACGTTATCGGTTACGTAGAATATTGCAGGGACAGACATAACGGTTAAAACGGCGTAGGGCATATAGTATAACACCGAGCGCACGTAGCGGTTTTTGATGGGCTTTCGTATAAAGAGCATCGGCAAAAGGCGTAAAAGATAGGTAACGCCTGCCATAACCGCAAGGTAGATGAAAAATTCAAAGGGGGTAAGGGTATATTCAGGCATTTTGCTTTACCTCCTCCACGTCATCCTTAAGCGGTGCGATTGCCGCGATGATAAGGCTTGCCGCAAGCGCGCAGATGATTATTACAAATCCACTCGGAACGGAGGAAAGCTTTGGTATATACGCAAACGCGAGCGAGAAAAGGGCACTGATGCCCACGGTGGCGCAAACGGCGCCGCTTGTTTTTGCCACAGGCACGATTATTGCGATAAACATCGCATACATAGCCACGCTGAGCGCTTTTACAAGCAGCTCGGGCAGAATATTGCCCGCTATAGCGCCAAGCAGCGTGCCCGAAAACCAGCCGATATAGGGCAAAAGCATAAGCCCTAAAAGATATTTCTTGCCAAGTCTTGCTTTATTGCCTACCGACACGGCAAAGACCTCGTCGGTAAGGGCAAATGCAAGATATAATCTATCGATAACGGTGATGCTTTTATCAAATTTCTGTCCAAGCGTTACAGACATAAGCGAGTAGCGCAGATTTATTAAAAGCTGCGTGAGAGCAAGCTCTACAAGAGAGCCACCGGTGGCTATTATGGGTAAGCCCGCAAGCTGACCTGCAGAGGTAAGATTAAAAAGGGAAATAAGGCATCCCTCGTATACGGGCATACCGTAAACGTTTGTCATTATTCCGAAGGCGAAGGAGATAGCAAGGTAGCCAAGACCTATTGGAAGACCGTCCGAAATTCCTTTTGTGAATTTGTTCTGGATATTCATATCAGTCTTCAGCTCCGAACGTTCCCGTTCCGCTATCTGATGCCTGGAGGCTTGCCTTGTAAAGGGAAGCGTATTTGCCACCCATAGCCATAAGCTCGTCGTGTGAGCCGAGCTCGGAAATTCCGGATGCATCTATAAACGCGATGCGGTCTGCGTTCTTAACGGTGGAAAGCCTGTGAGCAACAACAATAACGGTTCTGCCTTTGGAAAGCTCTTCGAGCGATTTTTGTATCGAAAGCTCGGTTACGTTATCAAGTGCGCTGGTTGCCTCGTCAAGAATAAGGAGCGAGGGGTTTTTAAGGAACAGGCGCGCTATGGCAATTCTTTGTCTCTGACCGCCTGAAAGCTTAACGCCGCGCTCGCCAACCTCTGTATCATATCCGTTTTCAAGCCCGAGCACAAAATCGTGTATGCTTGCGCGCTTGGCGGCAGATATTATTTCATCATCACTTGCATTGGGGCAACCGTATGCAATATTGTCGCGCACCGTTCCGTCAAAGAGAAATACGTTTTGAGATACCGTTCCGATATGGCTTCGCAATGAATCAAGGCGGATATCCATAATATCGTTGCCGTCTATAAGTATCTTTCCCGATTGAACGTTGTAAAGCCTCGGCAAAAGGTTGCACAGAGTGGTTTTTCCGCCGCCCGATGGGCCGACAAGCGCAAGAGTTTCGCCTGACTTGATCGAAAGATTGAGTCCGTTTATAACCTTTTTCTCGTTTTCTTCATCATATGCAAAGCTGATATTCACGAAGTCCACGTTGCCGTCTATATGCTCGGGGCAAAGTGTTCCGAGATCCTCTTCATTTTCAAGCTCCATTATTTCGTTGAAGCGGTCAAAGCCGGTCATACCCTCTTGGAACTGCTCAAAGAGAACGGTAATCTTTTGTATCGGGGTAAGGAACATTCCTATATAAAGTATGAATGCCGCAAACTCGCCGGCATCTATCCTTCCGTACCAGAAGAAAAGACCGCCTGCAAGAACTATAACGAGATAAAGCACGTCGGAGATGAACGCCATAACCGTTTCATACCGTCCGAGTGATTTCATGGCGCGCGATCGCAGGGTGGCAAGCAAGCCGTTTACACGTGAGAATTTTTCTATCTCCCACTCACCCTTTGCGTAGAGCTTTGTTTCCCTGATGCCGCTTACCGAGTTTTCAAGAGTTGAATTTATTGCAGAGGTCTGCTTACGGTAGCTTTTCATTGCGGCGTGCATATCCTTACGCGAGAGAACGGTTGCAAGCACTATGAAGGGTACTATGGCAAGCACGATCAGCGTAAGGTATACGTCTATCATCATAAGCAGGGTAAATGCACCTGCGAACATAAGGACCGCAAGAAACAGATTTTCGGGGCCGTGGTGAGCAAGCTCGGATACCTCAAACAAATCGTTTACCAGCCTTGTAAGCAGGTCTCCCGTTTTATTGTTGTCAAAGAATTTTGTGGGCAGGGACTGATACTTCACAAAAAGATCCTGCCTCATATCCTTCTGCATACGTATGCCCATAACGTGGCCGTGGTAGCTTACAACGTACGTGCAAGCGGCCTTGATAACGTACACGCCGAGCAATACCGCAGATGCGATAATAAGCATACGCGGTGTATCAAGATATACGTAGTCGTTTATTATTGCTTTAACCACGGAGGGGTAAAACAAATTGCACACCGATATAATAACGGCGGCAAGCATATCAAGCAAAAACAGCCCGATATACGGCTTGTAATAGCTTATAAATCTTTTAATCATTTTATATATCCGTATCTGTGTAATATTTTTTTCGTTTCTTCCGTTGATGCTCCATCCGGCAGCTTTTCGCGCAAGAGGCGCGCGCGTTGAGCCTTAAAATCGATCTCACCGCTTTCCACCATAGCATCGATTACTGCGCGTACCGCTCTTTGAGTGTATCCCCTGCGTGCAAGCCTTGCCGTGATCTTATACGGCCCTTCAAGGCGTGAATATGCGCTACGTACGGCGTTTTCTATCTGCCGCCCCTCGTTTATATATCCAAGCCTTACGCATTCCTCTGTTGCAAATGATGCCTCCGCGTGCGAAAAATTATGGTGCATAAGCTTTATATAAAGCATTTTTTCGTTGTTGTCCGCATAAGCGAGTATATTAAGCGCCTTTTCAAGCGCGCGCCGCCTTCCGTCCTCCTCGGAAACGGTAAGCATCATATCCTCGTCTATTTCCTCGCCCGAAAGGGGACAGCCGATATTTCGGTATGTCCCCTCACTGACGGTATATTTTCTTTTTTCGTTGCCTGCCATTATCTCAAGGATAACGGTGCATTTATTCTTTTCTCTCGTCCTGACACGGACTACCGTGGCACCCAAGATTATACCTCTTCGTCAAAATCGTCAAGATCGAACTCGTCCTCATCCTCTGCAAGCTCATCGGTATCAAACAGCTCGTTCTTTGCCTTCTCGCGTACAAGAGCCTCAAGCTGCTCCATAAGCGCGGAATCCGCCTCGATAAGCTTTCTTACGTTGTCCTTGCCCTGACCGAGTCTGTTGCCGTCGTAATAGAACCAAGCGCCGCTCTTTTCGATAATACCAAGCTGGATAGCCATATCTATTATCTCGCTGGACTTGGAGATACCGCTGCCGTAAAGAATATCGAACTCCGCTACCTTGAAGGGGAAGTCGGATCGTAGCCATGTCGTTCTGTGAGCCAAGGAGTTGTAGCCCCTAATTGTCTTCCTAAGACCGCTTGGCCTCCGACTTCTATTATCTCGCTGGACTTGGAGATACCGCTGCCGTAAAGAATATCGAACTCCGCTACCTTGAAGGGG
>JAZRLU010000347.1:0-6769 GCA_045647045.1 Eubacteriales bacterium | reverse complement strand
CGCTGACCTCTTCCGATGGGGATCATCGCATCTATAGCCTTGATACCGGTCTGAAGGGGCACGGAAACCGATTTTCTTTCTATTATACCGTGGGCGCGGCTTTCGATCGGGCGGTATTCTGCCGCCGTGATGGGACCCTTGCTGTCAATGGGGTTACCGAGCGCATCCACAACTCTGCCGATAAGGCTTTCGCCAACGGGGACGGAAACTACCTTACCGGTGCGCTTTACAACGCTGCCCTCGGATACGCCTACGTCGTTACCGAGAAGAACCGCGCTGATAAAGCTTTCCTCAAGGTTAAGTGCCATACCGTAAGAGCCGTTGGAAAACTCAAGCAGCTCGTTAGCACGGCATTTATCAATTCCGTGAACCTTTGCAATACCGTCACCAACGGAGATAACGTAACCTATCTCATCCTCGTTGATCTCTTTTGCATAGTTACGGATCTGTTCCTTTATTACCTTGCTGATATCTTCAATTTTTGATTGCATTTTATCACCAACTTTATCTGAAATAAATCTGTAGTGCGGGATAATTTATACGCCTTTAGTTTATCACGGCACTCTTAAGCGCCTTCTCAATAGAGGCAAGCCTCGACGTAAGAGAGGAGTCAAGCTGTGTTCCGAGATAGCGCAGGCGTATGCCGCCGATCATACTCTTGTCGATCGTATTATTGATCCTGACGGTCTTACCTGTCAATGCTTCAAGCTTTTTCTTAATAGCTTCTGTCTGTGCGGCTGTAAGTGCAATTGCGGTTACCGCCTCTGCAATTATAATGCCGCGGGATTCGTTATAAAGTGCAACGTATTCCTTCGCAATAGCGGGGAAGCTCCTTACCGAATGCGATTCGCAAAGAATGCACAAAAGATTCCTTACGGACTCGTTTACAGAACCGAAAGCCTGCTTTATAAGCGTAAGCTTTTCGGATACCGGTATCGCAGGGGTATCGCAGAGCCTTGCATACGAGGGATTTTCCTTAAGAGCGCCTGCCGCCGCCTCAACGTCCGAGATCACCGCATCGGTAGTACCGAGCTCCTCGGAAAGAGAGAACAGAGCCTGCGCGTAATCCTTAGCGCCCGTCATGACTGTTCACCGAGCTTGTCGATAAATTCACCGATAAGCTGCTCGTGATCGGCAGGGGTAACGTCACGCTCAAGAACTGCCGCGGCAATACCGAGTGCCATATCGGAAATTTCATCCTTGACCTCGTTTATCGCGTTACGGCGCTCAAGCTCGATCTGCTCCTCGGCTCTTGCCAGGGTGCGTGCCGCCTTGTCGTTTGCATCCTTAAGGATCTCCTCCTCGCGCAGCTGGGCACGCCTTACGGCAGTGCGGAGCATCTCATCGCACTCCTCGTCTGCCTTGGCGATCTTCGCCTCGTACTCCGCCTTCATCTCGGTAGCGCTCTTAACAGAGCTTTCCGCATCAGAATACATTCCGTCGATCTCTTCCTGTCTGGAATCGATCATTCCCTTAATGCGCTTAAAAGCCAGCTTTTTAAGAATAAAGTAAAGTATGATCAGATTTATCCATGCAAAGATCATGGTAAGGGGATTTATTCCTATAAATTGCTCAAATTCATCAAGCACGAATTCGAATTTCAATTTTTGATCATCCTTTCAAGTCAAAGTTTAGCACGTTTTGTGCAAAGCGTTTTTTAGTTGATACCCATGAATATAAGAAGAAGTGCAACTACGAGAGAGTAGATACCGGTGGTCTCGGTAACTGCGCATCCAAGGATCATGTTGGTACGGAGAGTACCTGCCATCTCGGGCTGGCGTGCCATACCCTCAAGTGCCTTACCTACTGCATTACCCTCACCGATAGCGGGGCCTATAGCTCCGATACCCATACAAAGAGCTGCGCCAAGTGCTCTGGCTGCTGCTACGATTGCTGCTGACATTTCCATTTTGTTTTCCTCCAAAATATCTTTAATTTTTATTATCTGAATTTATATCTTACGCGGTCTGTTCGGCGGGGGGATTTGCCGATCCTACGTAAACCATCGTAAGAAGGCAGAATACCAATGCCTGAACAAAGCCCGAGAAAAGATCGAAATAAAGAGAGAGAACTGCGGGGATACCTGCCTGAAGGATCGGTATCTGTGAAAGAAGCTCTCCGAATGCGCCGGGGATCCAACCGAGTATTGCCTGCGATCCCATTGCAAGCGCCGCGTAAATAAGAGAGGTAAGAACTCCGCCGCCCGCTACGTTACCGAAGTGACGGAATGCAAGCGCGATAGGCTGCGCGATCTCGGAAACTATATTCATAGGCGTCATAATAAAGATCGGCTCCGTAAAGCCCTTAAGCCATCCAAGCAGGCCCTGATTCTTTATATTCTCGCGCCATACCATCAGGGTTGTAACAAGTGCCCATGCAAGAGTTACCGAAAGATCTGCGGTGGTTGATCTGAATATCTGAGTCATACCGAGTAATGAGCCTATTATCGAGGAAACGAAAAGCGTTCCGATATAAGGCGCATACTTAAGGTTGTGCTTGCCCATCGTATCCTCTACCATTCCGTAGAGCATCGATACAAGCTTTTCTAAAATTATCTGCACACCCTTCGGCTTTCTCTTGTCAAGATTTCTGCAAAGGAAGAATGCAAGAGCGGAGAGGGTAAGCGTGATAACCAGCAGAGATATAAATGTCTGCGTTATGTTGATCTCAAATCCAAAGACCGTTATTCTGAAAAATATTTTCGCACCGTTAACACTGAGATCCATGCCTATTCTCCTTTCCTTTTAGTGATTTCCGCAAGTGTTAATAAGGGTCTGAACATAACAAGCGGTACAAGCGTTGCTATAAGATCAAACTTCTTCGTTATAAGCGCAAGCACAAGTGCCGCGATCATAGATGCCGTGCGTATCATATACGAGATACGGATGGTGTTTTGCACCTTAATGCGGTTTTCCGCCGCAAAGCGCTCTGCCGCATCGGGCTCGTATGCACCCTCGCCGTCCTCGCCGTTATCCCCGTCAGTGCTCTCATCGCTTTCATCCGCAGGTGCGGCAGCTTCTGCACGCGCCTCTTTTGCTATCGCATCCATATCCGCCTCGGCAAGTATCTTGTCCAGCGTGCGGTTTACGGAAATAGAAAGGATAAGAAAGTTTGCAAGAGTGATAAAAGCACCGAGCAATGCACCCGTAATTACGGTGTAATTGAACTTGCTGAGAAGCAGGTACACCGCGGCTATCACGGCGCCTATCACTATCTCGCCTACGGCAAGAAAGACGGTTTCCCGCACGGGGAATTTACTTTTTTCCATAGATGCTATTTCCTCTCGGAGGTTGAATTTTGCTTTTCTATTGCTTCAAGCGCACGTGATGCACGCAGGATAAATACCACCATTGAGTATAATCCCGTGCCTACGCCAAGCAATATGCCCACCACGTATATCCAGCCGCCAACTTCCGTATAGCGGTCTAAAAGATATGCTCCGAAAAACATCACGGCAATAGGGGATGCAAGGCTTACGATGGCCTGTATCACTATATTTACCGTATATATCGGGGTGAGAAGCTTGTTGTATACTTTATTGGTTTTTTTGCCCATTATAATAATAATATCACTTTCACCGTAAAAAATCAAGTAAGTATGCGAAAGTTAAAATAATAACGATATTACGTTATCTATGCGACAGATGCGTTTCTATTTTGTTGATGATCATACCGTATGCAACGGGGTTTTTTCCGCCCTCGGGTATGATGATATCCGCCTTCTTTTTACTCGGCTCAACAAATGCTTCGTGCATAGGTCTTACCGTTGTAAGATATTGGTCTATAACGGAGTCAAGCGTTCTGCCGCGGCGCTTAACGTCACGCATAATGCGGCGAATAATGCGCACGTCTGCATCCGTGTCAACAAATATCTTCATATCAAGGCGCTTAAATATCTCTGCGTTTTCAAAGATAAGTATGCCCTCAAGTATGATAACGTCACGGCTTTCAACCTTGCGCGTTTCGCTGCTTCTGTTGTGGACAGAGTAATCGTATACGGGGCTTTGCACGCTCCTTCCCGAGCGCAGGGCATCAAGGTGGGAGATAAGCAGCTGCGTGTCAAAGGCATTCGGGTGATCGTAGTTCATATGCGCCCTTTCCGCCTCGGGAATATCGTTTTGCGATTTGTAATAATCATCGTGGCGCAGCATCGATATTCTGTTTCCGAAATGCCGCGCTATATTGTTTGCAAGCGTGGTCTTTCCGCTGCCGGAGCCGCCCGCTATTCCTATGATAAGCTTACTCATTGCCTTACCTCACCGCGTCGTATATCATCTTTCCACCCACGGGGGCGGTATCGGAGAAGGTGAATGCACCCTTAACGGCATTTTCCGCACTCTCAAGCATATTCTCCCTATCCGTGTGCAAAACGGCAATAACGTCACCGCGGCAAACCCTGTCACCCGGCTTTTTCAAAAGCATTATTCCCGCAAGATAGTCTATCGTGTCGGTTTTTGCGGCTCTGCCTGCACCAAGCGTCATTGCGGCAAGACCTATGCTTTCCGCATTGCAGGAGCATACGTAGCCGTCACAGTCGGCAACAACGCTGTGCACAAAGCGCGATTCGCCGAATTTAGACGTGTCACGCGCGTAGGAGGCATCACCGCCCTGCTCGCCGATCCATTCGCAGAACTTTTCGTATGCCTTGCCCGATGCAAGCGTTGTTACCGCAAGCTCGCGTGCCGCACAGGCATCTATGCCAAGCGAAAGCTCCAGCATAACCGAGGCAAGCGCAAGGCATACCTCCTTAAGGTCGGCAGGTCCTCCGCCCGAAAGCACCTCTGTTGCCTCCTTGATCTCAAGCACGTTGCCTATCGCGTGCCCAAGGGGAATACCCATATTCGTTATAAGAGCCGCCATATTTCTGCCGTAGCTCTTTCCTATATCAACCATAGCGCGTGCAAGCTCGTGCGCACGCTCGGGCGTGTCCATAAACGCGCCGCTGCCGCACTTTACGTCAAGCACTATAGAGCGTGTACCTGCGGCAAGCTTTTTGCTCATTATCGATGAGGCAATAAGCGGTATACTGTCTACCGTTGCGGTAACGTCACGCAGGGCGTAAAGAAGCTTATCCGCAGGTGCAAGGCAGGCGCTTTGACCTATAACGGCAATGCCGCATCTCTTAACCTGCGCAACAAAGCTCTCTGCCGGCAAAGAGGTGCAAAAGCCGGGGAATGATTCAAGCTTGTCAACCGTGCCGCCGGTGTGTCCAAGCCCTCTGCCGCTCATCTTTGCCACAACACCGCCCGCAGCGGCAACTATCGGGGCAACTATAAGGGTAGTCTTGTCTCCAACACCGCCGGTCGAATGCTTGTCAACCGTGCCGCCGCCAAACTCGGAAAGGTCTACCGTATCGCCGGACCGTGCCATAGCATCGGTCAGTATCGCGGTCTCCTCTGCCGTCATACCTTTAAAATATATCGCCATCATAAGCGCGGACATCTGATAATCGGGTATATTTCCGTCGGTATATTCCCGTATCATTTCGCGTATTTCAGCCTCGTCAAGAGCCTGCCCGTGCTTTTTCTTTTCTATAATATCGTACATTCTCATAGCCGATACCTCACTTAAGGTCGTTCTTTCCGAATCCTACGGGTAAAAGCTGTGCAAGCGTATAAACGTCTGCACCCTCGCCATTCTTAAGAATAACCGCCATATCGGGATCGCAAAACTCCGCCATTACCTGGCGGCATACACCGCAGGGCGGGAAGGGGGAGGCGGATACCTCATCCGCTCTTGCGCCAACAACGGCTATAGCGGTAAAGTCACGCTCACCTGCGTGCAGGGCGGTGAAAAGTGCTACGCGCTCGGCACAAACCGTGGGGGTGTAGGATGCGTTTTCAATATTCGCACCCGTGTATATCTTGCCGCTTGCGGTAAGCAGCGCCGCACCCACGGCAAAGCCGGAGTAGGGGCAATAGCTTGCCTTACGGGCTTGCTCCGCCCGATCAAGCAGTAATTTTATATCGGAATCATTGATCTTCATTTAAATCGGTTGCATCAACCTATGCCAAGCTCGCGGCATACCTCGCGCCCTACGTTAGCAAAGCCGTCCAGCGTGCCGAGATTTTCGGGTGTGATGCCCTTTCTGTATTTGATAAACGGAACGTACTCGCGCGTGTGGTCGGTGCTCTCGTCGGTAGGATCGCATCCGTGATCTGCTGTGATCATAAGCGTGTCCCCGTCCCTCATACCTTCAATAAAGCCGCCAAGCCAAGCGTCAAACTCGGATATCGCGCGTGCATATCCCACAGCATCCTGCCTGTGACCGTAAAGCATATCGAAATCAACAAGATTGATAAAGCATAAGCCGTGGAAATCCTCACAGAGAAGCTCGCTTGCCTTTGCCATACCCTCGCCGTTTCCGTGCGTGGGATAGGACGTGCCGATACCCTTCATTGCAAAGATATCGCCTATCTTGCCAACGCCGATAACGTCAAGTCCTGCATTTTGTATATCGTCAAGCGCAGTATCGCGTGGGGGGAGAAGGGAAAAGTCACGGCGGTTTGCGGTTCTTTTGTATTCACCGCTCTTGCCCACAAACGGGCGCGCAATAACTCTGCCAACGGCGTGCTTGCCCTTAAGCATTTCACGTGCGGCGCGGCAGATAGAGTAAAGCTGCTCGGGGGGCACAAGCTCCTCGTGCGCGGCAATTTGAAAAACGCTGTCTGCCGAGGTGTAAACAATAAGGTCGCCCGTGGCAACGTGCCTGTCACCGAAATCGTTTATAACCTCTGTGCCGGAATACGGGAGATTGCAAAGCACCCCCC
>JAZRLU010000346.1:0-6745 GCA_045647045.1 Eubacteriales bacterium | reverse complement strand
GTTTACAAGGTTGCCGATATCGTGCAGTATTCCAGCGATTTTCGCAAGCTCTGCATCACGGCTCGGATATCCAAGCTCGCGCAGGATAAATGCGGCGTTTTCCGCTACCGCCGTTACGTGCGCAAAGCTGTGCTCGGTGTAGCCAAGGGCAAGAAGCGAGTCGTCTGCCGCTTTTATATAGGTTCTTATTTCGGGATCGTTTTTGATCGTTTCGTAGCTTATCATATTTTGCTCCGTGTTTTTTTATTTTAGTATATCATTATTTTGCGCGTAGTGCAATAGATTTGTAAATAATTTGTGATTGGGTTGACATATCGGCCCAAAAGTGCTAAACTATTAACAGAGGTCGGGCGCGGTTATGCGTGCCCGCATTTAATTTTTGCAAAAAAGGAGGATGGCATGACAGCTGTAATCGAATATCTTCGCGATTTTAACATAGTAACCGTAGCAATAAGGCTTTTGCTTGCTTGCCTTCTTGGTGGACTTATAGGACTTGAAAGAGGCAGGCAGCGCCGTGCGGCGGGCTTGCGTACGCATATACTCGTATGCATAGGAGCGGCACTTACCGCTATGGTTGGATTTTTCGCAAGAGATGCCTTCGGTATAACCAATGCCGATCCCTTGCGTGTAAGCGCGCAGGTAATCTCGGGCATCGGTTTCCTTGGCGTTGGTACGATAATGCTCAAGGGCAGATTTCAGGTAGTTGGTCTTACAACCGCTGCAGGTCTGTGGGTTACCGCCGCTATCGGTCTTTCGCTCGGTGCGGGCTTCTATGAGGGCGCTATAATAGCATTCCTGATATCCGCATTTACGGTTATGGTGCTCAACAAGATAGAGCGCTTCATAAATAACCACCGCTCGTTCTTCGGCGTTTACATAGAGATAGACACGGATGCGGACATAAAGGATTGCCTGCACTACCTTAAGGATAAGTATGCGGCGTACGACGTGCAGGTTACCGTTCCGCGTAGCGGCGTTGCGGGCAACGTGGGCGTTGAGGTCAGCGTTATGGTGGATAGAAAAAGCGGCAGAGATCTTTCTTCGGTAATCCGTGAGCTTGAAGAGATCGATTACGTTATTTTTGCTACCGAATCGCTTTAAATTTAACACGGTATGCCACTAAATGCATATAAAAAGCATCAAAAAACGGCACCGCTTATACCTAAATTCAGCCGTATAGGCTAAAAATAAAAGAGAGAATCGCTTTTTGATTCTCTCTTTTTTCATTTTTTGCCGTTTGTGATAGGCTACCGTTATTTGTAAAGAAGACCGCAGCTGTCAAGGTAGGCGCTTATCTTGCCCGTCCAATCGGTTTGTATGATATCAAAGCCGCGCCTTGCAAGATTGCCCCAAGAGCCGTCCTTGTCGGATTCTATCGCAAGATCGTCCGAGTGCCCTGCGGCAAGCTGGCGCTTATGGTTATAGATTATCGAGTTTACCCATACAAGCTTACCGTCACGGTGCATCATATCGATAAATTCGGGTGTTGCAACCGCATCCGAGTCTGAAGTGAAAAGAACCTCTGCGCCTACGTAATTTATTCCCGATGCGATAAGCCTTTCGTGCAAGGGATGCGTGCCGGATACGATCGGCATATAGGGAAGTGTGGGTGCAAGCTCACGAAGAACGGTAAATACCTTTTCATCGGGGGCAGACTTAACTATTACGCTATCCGTCATACCGTGTCGCTTTATAGCCTCGTATATCTCCTTCGGATGCCCCCAGAACTTGTCTACGTTTATAAGGCATTTGCCCGAAAATTCCTCCAGCACCTCGTCAAGGGTGTTGAGTGGGAACTGTGTCGGAGTTCTGTCATAATTAACGTAGCGGAGAGCCGATATTTCATCCGCCGTCAGCTTTTGTATAGAACCGTCAAAGCCGAGATGTGCGCGCTCCATTCCGGGGTGGAAGATGTAAAGCTTGCCGTCGCAGCTCATATCAACGTCTATCTCTATCATATCCGCACCGTCTTCAAGAGCGGCACGGTATGCGGGCAGAGTGTTGCAGGGGATGTTTCCCGCCGCGGTGCCTCTGTGCGCCGCGATTATTATTTTCTTTTGTGCAAGTGTTAAAATTTTGTCTGACATAGCTGCCTCCTTGTAAAGATTGGTGCTTACGCTCTATGCAAAGAATGAAGAAATAAGTATTTCAAAACCTATTGCGATAAGGATAACGCCGCCGAGTATATTTGCCTTTTTGCCAAGGTGCGTGCCGAATTTTTTGCCGAGAACTATGCCCACAAGGCATATAGCAAGCGTTACAACGGCAATAATTCCCGCTTCAAGAAGCGCATAGGGGAAGGTGAGGTGGGATATGGTAAGACCTACGGAAAGCGCGTCTATAGACGTTGCAAGCCCCTGCAAAAGAAGCGCGGGTATCGTAAGTGATGCGCCTGAGCAATCCGCATCCTCGTCATCAGGGCCAAGCGCGTCAAATATCATCTTTCCGCCGATAAACGCAAGCAGCGCAAGGGCTACGTAGGGCACGGCGGGGGAAAGAACGTTGAATATGTTTATAAGCCTTGTAACAAGGAACCAGCCGGCAAGCGGCATTGCCGCCTGGAAGAAGGCAAAGGTGCCCGCTATCAAAAGCATACGCTTGAATTTCATACACGGGCTTGACATTCCGTTGGTAAGAGCAACGGAAAAGGCATCCATTGCAAGTGCCGCACCAAAGAGCACGGCGTTGACTATAAAGACTGCATCTATCATTAAGACTCTCCTTTGTTGACGATCGTATTTACCACGTGTGCGGCTATAAGCAGGCCTGCGGTGGCAGGCACGTAGGATATGCTTGCGGGCGGATGCTTGCCGTGGGCTTCATCCTGCTGCGGCAGCTGTATTTTCTTCGGCTCTTCCTTGGAATACAGCACGGTGAGGCTCTTAACGCCGCGCTTTCTCAGCTCGGTGCGCATAACTCGTGCAAGCGGGCATACCGAGGTTTTGTATATATCGGTGATAACGAAAGCGGAAGGATCAAGCTTGTTTCCCGTGCCCATTGAGGCGATCATGGGAATGCCGAGTTTTTCCGCGCGCACCGCAAGCGCAAGCTTGGCTGATACGGTGTCTATGGCATCAATTATGAAATCCACACCGTCAAAATCGATTTCCTCTACGTATTCGGGTGTAACGAACACGTCGTAAGACTCAACGTTGCAATCAGGGGATATTTTGCGAATACGCGCCTCGGCGGCAAGCGTTTTTTTCATACCTACGGTTTCGTAATCTGCGATAAGCTGGCGGTTGATATTTGATTCGGATACCGTATCGGCATCAAAAATGATAACCGATCCAACGCCCGCTCTCACAAGCGCTTCAAGCGCGTAGCTGCCAACGCCGCCAACGCCGAATATGGCTACCCGTGTTGAGTTAAGGCGCTCTAAAGCGCTTTTTCCAATAAGTAATTCCGTTCTTGAATGTCTCTCGGGCGTCATACCGTATCCTCGCATTTTCCGCGGCTTATGACCTTGATAAGGTTAAAATCGTTATCAACTACTATCATATCCGCATCGTAGCCGACCTCAAGCCTGCCCTTATTCAAGCCAAGCATACGTGCGGGGTTCTCGCTTGCCATTTTTACGGCACGGTCTGTGGCTATTCCGCAGCCGATAAGAAATCTCACACAGTCGAAAAGGCAGCTCGTTGATCCCGCAAGATGCATATCGGGCGTGTATGCCGTACCGTTCGTTATGGTGATATTGATGCCGCCGAGCTCATATTCTCCGTCGGGCATTCCGAGCGCTCTTACGGAGTCGCTGACAAGCACAACGCGGTCATCTCCCATAAGCTCAATAAGCATACGCATCACGGCAGGATGGATATGCTTGCCGTCCGCTATAAGCTCGGTATAAACTCCGGGCGTTTCCACCGCGGCAAGGATAGGACCGGGTGCACGGTGATGGATACCGTTCATTGCATTGAAGGTGTGGGTAAGCGAGCTTACACCGGCGCGGAATGCGCCCTTCGCCGTATCGTAATCCGCATCCGAGTGACCGAGGGATACCTGACAGGTAGCGTTTTCAATAAACGCCTTGCTGCCGGGAAGCTCCGGGGCAAGCGTGATACGTGCAACGTTTTTGCATTTTTCAAGAAGAGAAAGCGTGGGCCTGAATATGTGATCGGGATTTTGCGCTCCCTTGTGCTTGGGGTTGATAAAGGGGCCTTCAAGGTGGAAGCCTATGATCTCGGCTCCGTGAGAAAGGTCGGTGTTTTTTTCGGTGGCGCTGATGATATCCTCGGTGGCTACCGTCATCGTGGTGGGGCACCACGCCGTTGTGCCGTGGGCAAGAAGATAGTCTGCCATTTGCGAAAGATTGTCCTCTTTATCCGACACGTCATAGCCCATACAGCCGTGAACGTGCACGTCGATAAGTCCGGGATAAACCCTCATTCCGCCAAGCTCCACTCCGGGAAGGGTGCTTTTTTCAAGAGACGTTATCACGCCGCCCTCAACGGTTATATCCGTTACCGTACTGCCGATCAGTGCATTTTTAAAAACCGTCATTGTTACCTCCGCTATGCCTGCGGAGACCGTGCTCCGCCGACGGGATTTTTGCATCACTCGCATATTCTTGCGGCAAATGCCAAATTAAATTTTATCACATAAATGTGGGCTTGTCAACAAATACGCTTGATTTATTGAAATGAATGTGATAAAATATATTTACTAACGAATGCAACAAATGCGGAGGACGGTATGTTATCAAGGGTATATTCATCCGGCGTTGTGGGTATAAACGGCTTTGAGATCATTGTTGAATGCTCAAGCTGGAATCGCTTGCCGCGCTTTGAGCTTGTCGGCTTGCCCGATGCGGCTGTAAAAGAGGCTAAAAACAGAGTGCAGAGCGCGTGTGAGAACAGCGGAATACGCTTTCCGTCACTCGATATAATGATAAATCTTGCACCCGCCGACTGTAAGAAAGAGGGCACGGCTCTTGATCTTGCGATACTTTGCGCTATCCTGCAAAGTGACGGAGTAATACCGAGAGACTATGATTTTTCCGATAAATGTATAATCGGCGAGCTTTCCCTTTCGGGCGAGGTTCGCGGCGTTCGCGGCGTGCTGCCTATGACGGTTGCGGCAAGAGATTGCGGCAAAAGGGAGATATTCGTTCCGCGTGCAAATGCCGGCGAGGCATCGGTGGTGGACGGTATAAGGGTGTACGCCGTTGACAGCTTGCGCGGCCTGCTTGCACACATTCGCGGCGAAAGCTCTCTTCCTATAGAAGAGCCCTCAGATGACGTATTTGCGCTCAGCAAGCGCTCGGGCGGTCTTGATTTCTCCGAGGTAAGAGGTCAGCATAAGGCGAAAAGAGCGCTTGAAATTGCCGCCGCAGGCGGTCATAACATACTTCTCATAGGCCCTCCCGGCGCGGGAAAATCCATGCTTGCAAAGCGCCTGCCGTCGATCTTACCCGATCTTTCGCTTGAAGAGGCAATAGAGACAACCAAGATACATTCCGTTACCGGAATGCTTTCCGGCAATCTTATAACCGAGCGCCCGTTCAGGTCGCCGCACCATACCGTCAGCGCGGTAGGCTTTGTCGGCGGCGGAACAAATCCGCGTCCGGGTGAAATATCGCTTGCTCATAACGGCGTTTTGTTCCTCGACGAGTTTCCGGAGTTCCCCAAAAGCGTTACCGAGGCTATGCGCCAGCCGCTTGAGGACGGCTCGCTTACCGTAACTCGCGCTGCGGCAAAGGTTACTTATCCCGCCAATTTTATGCTCGTTGCAGCTATGAATCCGTGCAAATGCGGCTTCTTTGGCTCGGATAGGCCCTGCACCTGCAGCCCTGCGGCAAGAAAGCAGTATCTTGACAGAATAAGCGGCCCGTTGCTTGACAGAATAGATATCGAAATAGAGCTTCCCGCGGTCTCCTACGATGAAATATCCGGCAAGACCGCCAAGGGCGAAAGCTCGGCTGCGATCAGAGAGCGTGTTAATTCCGCACGCCAAAGATCCCGCAAAAGGCTTGAAGCGCTCGGCGCGGATAGCTCGATACTTAACGCCAATCTCAAGGGCGATCTTTTCCGCACCTGCTGCAAGCCCGATGCCGATGCGGAGGCCTTGATGAAGGAGGCGTTTGAAACGCTCGGTCTTTCGGCAAGAGGGCATGACAGAGTGCTTAGAGTGGCAAGAACGATAGCGGATATCGAAGGATGCGAAACCGTGGGCGAGGATCACGTGGCAGAGGCCATAATGTATCGCTCGCTGGACAGAAAATACTGGCAAAGATAAAATCGGCAGTGGGATGTCTCCACCGCCGCAAAGGCAGGAAAAACCGTTGGGAAAACCTACGGTTTTTCTTTTTTTACAAAAGGCAAATTTGCGGCGAAAAAAGGCGGCTGCTTTTCGCCTCTTGCACCCTGCCGCAAGGGGGAGGAAAAATGGTTTTTGTGCTAAAAGTAGAATTTTATGGGCAATATAACCAAAATCGCAAAAATCCGTTGCAATTCGTATAAAAATAATGTTATAATAGCCGTGATCAAATGATTTTTGAGAAACTTTTCAAGGAGGAGTTATGAAGACTACCAAAAAACTTTTGATGATCCTTTGTGCGATCGCAGTTATGGCAGCAACGGTATTCACCGTAGTGTCCACTGCTTACGTCGCAGGTGAAGGAACTACGATGAGCGAGTACCTGACGATGAAGAAGGTAGCGAGCGAGGACTATGAGGACGGCGCGATAAGCGTTTACAGTGGCGTAGCCAACCTCGGTAAGGTTCCCGGTGCTTACCAGTCTGTC
>JAZRLU010000345.1:0-2375 GCA_045647045.1 Eubacteriales bacterium | reverse complement strand
AAAGCCGCGCACGGATGCCCTGCGCACACGGCTTGTATGGTTCAGGTATCAAAAAGATACGGAAGCGAGGGGAAACAGAGATGTTTATGAAAACAATAAACCGATTTGATGCCTTGGCGCTTTTGATACTGCTTACGGCATCCTTTACAGTCGGCATCCATATAGCAAGCCGCACCGCAAATGAGCCTCGGGAGCGCACGGTGAGCATAACGGTAGCCGCAAGCGCAGATGGGGACCTGCAAGGCTGCGAGGCTTTGATAGACGGAAAGCTGGCTGCTACCGTTACCGCGGCAGAGGCGGAATATATCTGTTTTACCTGCCGCGGCAGGCTATGCGAGGCGGGGATCCTGATAGGCGGTACAAAATATCTTGCGCTTAATCAGCCGATAAAAGCGGAATGCGGCAAGAAATTTATAGAAGGCAGAATAATACGCCTTGTTATTGAATGATTTGAACAATAAACGGAGCAAATTTTTGTGAAAAAAATATATTTTTTTTGAAAAACTATTGATTTTTCATAAATTGTTTGGTATACTTTATGTATTATAACAGTTGCGCAAGGAGTGCAGTTAACAAATGATTACTCGCGATGTCAAAATGGAGAACGGCGTTGGTCTCCACGCAGGACCTGCAGCGCTCTTCATACAGAAGGCAAATTCCTTCAAGAGCTCCATTTGGGTTGAGAAGGATGATTGCCGTGTAAATGCCAAGAGCTTGCTCGGTATCCTTTCTCTCGGTATATCCAAAGGTACAACTATTACCATCATTGCCGACGGAAGCGACGAGGCAGATGCGGTAAAGGGACTTTCGGACCTTATTGAAGGCGGCTTCGGAGAAGCTAAATAATTTACCGCTACATAAGAAGAGGCTGAGTCGGATATGGCTCAGCCTCTTTGCGTAGTCCTCCGCGCGCGGAGCAAATTTAAAGAAAGGTGTTTTTGGCACGGTGCGATGCATCTGTGCACAAAAAAGGACCTACCCGGAATGGGAATTACAGATACCTTACGAAATAAAGCGAACTCCATACCCGAATCCCCCGGCGTTTATATCATGAAGGATGCCGAGGGCAGGATCATATACGTTGGAAAATCGAAAAAGCTGAAAAATCGCGTAACGAGCTATTTTTCCTCTACCCACACATCCTACAAGACCGCCAAAATGGTAAGCCTTGTGAGAGACTTTGATTATATCCTGTGCAAGACCGAGATGGAGGCGCTGACGCTTGAAAACGTGCTTATAAAAAAGCACTCGCCGAAATACAATATCAAGCTTAAGGATGCAAAATCCTACCCGTATATCAAGATAACGGCGGATGAATATCCGCGCCTGCTTGTTACAAGGGAAAGGCAGAGTGACAAGTCGAGGTATTTCGGACCTTACCAAAGCGTATCGAGCGCATACACCGCGCTTGAAACTATCAAGAAGATATTCGGGCTACCCACGTGCAAGCGCGTATTTCCGCGAGATATAGGCAAGGAGCGCCCCTGCATATATAAGGATATGGGCAGGTGCGTTGCCCCCTGCGCAAACGCCGTCAGCCGCGAGGACTATCGCGAGCTTGTAAAGAATGCCGCATTTGTGCTTGACGGGCATATCAAGAGCACGATAACAGAGCTTGAAGCGGCGATGAATTCCGCGGCAGAGGAGCTTGATTTTGAGCGTGCGGCAGAGCTGCGCGACCGTATTGCGGCACTTAAAAAGCTTTGCGAAAAGCAAAAGGTTGTTGCCGATGCGCGCATCAACCGCGATATATTCGCACTTTACACCTCGGACACCATGGGCGTGCTTGCAAGCCTCTCCGTGCGTGACGGTGCGCTGATCGGCACGCGTGAATTTCTGCTTTCAGCCGAAGCACCGACATCCCCTGAGGATATGCTCTCCCTGATACTCTCATACTACGAGGGCAACGCTACCGTACCGCGCGAGATACTTATCGATTTTGAGGCGGATGCGGAGGATATGGAGGTGCTTGCCTGCTGCCTTTCCGACATTGCAGGCAAAAAGGTATCCGTGCATCACCCCGAAAGAGGTGACGGCCGTGCGCTTTGCGATATGGCATACGAAAACGCGCGCGAGCTTGAAAGGCAGTACAAGCTTACGTCCGAGCGTGAAAACAAGAGCCTTGCACGCCTTGGTGTGCTTCTTGGACTTGACTACGCGCCGGAAAGAATAGAGGCATACGATATATCCAATATCGGAGATGAAAGCATCGTTGCATCAATGGTTGTTTGCGAGGGTGGAAAAATGAAGCGCTCCGATTACAGGACCTTTAAGATAAACACCACGGACGGCAGGGACGATTACGCCTCGATGCGCGAGGCTATCCGACGCAGGATAAGCCATATAGGCGACTTCTCCCCCTCACTTGGCGAGCG
>JAZRLU010000344.1:0-3019 GCA_045647045.1 Eubacteriales bacterium | reverse complement strand
CGCGGTATTGTAACGTCGATATTTTTGAGGTTGTTTACCCTTGCACCCTTTATTACAATTTTTCTTGCCATCTTTTCTCTCTTATTTAGTAGTTCTGAGATCCTTTATTCTGTCACGCAGGAATGCCGCCTTTTCAAATTCAAGCATTCTTGCAGCCTCCTTCATCTCCGCGGTAAGCTTCTCTATAAGCTTCTCGCGCTCGGCACCCGTAAGCTTGCGCTCCGTGCCGTCACTTTCCTTAACGCGCTTTCCGATCTCGATAATATCCATTACCTTTTTCTGAACGCTGCGCGGAACTATACCGTGTGCCTCGTTATATGCCATCTGTATTGCGCGGCGGCGGTTTGTTTCATCTATGGCACCCTTCATTGAGCGCGTTACCGTGTCTGCATACATTATAACGTGACCGTTTACGTTTCGGGCACTTCTGCCCACTGTTTGTATAAGTGAGGTTTCGCTTCTGAGGAAGCCCTCCTTATCCGCATCAAGGATCGCAACAAGCGATACCTCGGGAATATCAAGTCCCTCTCTTAACAGGTTTATGCCTATAAGAACGTCAAACTCACCGAGTCTAAGATCGCGTATGATCTGCATTCGCTCTATCGTTTCAACTCTGTGATGTATATATTTTACCTTTATGCCGTGAGTGGAGAGATAATCGGTAAGATCCTCTGCCATCTTTGTTGTCATGGTAGTAACAAGCACCTTTTCACCGCGCTTTACCGTGGCGCGTATCTCGCCGATAAGATCGTCTATCTGCCCCTCGATCGGGCGCACGCTTATCTCGGGATCAACAAGGCCCGTAGGTCTTATAAGCTGCTCTACCATGCTTGAGCTTTCCTCACGCTCAAAATCACCCGGTGTGGCGGAGACGAATATTACCTGACCTAACTTTTCGAGGAACTCATCAAAGAAAAGCGGTCTGTTGTCAAACGCCGACGGCAGGCGGAAGCCGAATTCGACAAGGTTTTTCTTTCTTGCATAGTCTCCGCCGCTCATACCCCTTACCTGCGGCAGGGTAACGTGAGACTCATCTATAAACATAACGAAATCGCGCGGAAGGTAATCAAGCAGAGTATAGGGTGTTGAGCCTGCGGGTCTGCCCGAAAGCACGCGCGAGTAATTTTCAACGCCCGAGCAGAAGCCTACCTCGCGCAGCATTTCAAGATCGTACTTCGTACGCTCCTCTATTCTTTGCGCCTCTATAAGCTTGTTTTGCGATTTGAAGAACTCAACGCGCTCGTGCATCTCGTCCTCGATCTCGCGCAGTGCCGCCTCACGCCTGCCATCTGACACGGCGTAGTGCGTTGCGGGGAATATTGCGGCGTAGGAAAGCCTTTGCTTTACCTCGCCCGTTACGGTGTTTATCTTTGCTACGCGCTCTATTTCATCCCCGAAGAATTCAACGCGTATTGCCTCCTCCTTTGCACCGGAGGGGAATATTTCTACCACGTCACCGCGCACGCGGAATTTATTTCTTATAAAGTTTACGTCGTTTCGCTCATAGCTTATGCTTACAAGGCGGTGAAGAAGCTCATCGCGCGAGATCTCCATTCCCGGTCTTACCGACACAAGCAGCCCCTCGTATTCCTCGGGATCACCGAGCGAGTATATGCAGGAGACGGATGCGACTATAATAACGTCCCTGCGCTCAAAAAGTGCCGAGGTGGCACTGTGGCGCAGCATATCTATCTCCTCGTTTATCATAGCATCCTTCTCAATATACATATCCTTACCGGGGATATATGCCTCCGGCTGATAGTAATCGTAGTAGGACACGAAATACTCTACCGCGTTTTCGGGAAAGAATGCACGGAACTCCGTACACAGCTGCGCGGCGAGCGTTTTGTTATGCGCAAGCACAAGCGCGGGTCTGCCGACCTCTTTGATTACGTTTGCCATAGTAAAGGTCTTACCCGAGCCTGTTACACCGACAAGCGTTTGCGCTCTTTCCCCCGCCTCTATACCGCGGACGAGTGCGCGTATTGCCTCGGGCTGGTCGCCCGTGGGCTGAAATTCACTTACAAGCTTAAATTCTGCTCTTTCAAGCTCTGCCATAGACGACTTCCCCCTGTTATTATTCCTGTGATGCATTATCTGCAGGGTGCAGATATCCGCCGCTTTGTGCCTTTTCTATATATTTTGCCGCGCCTTCCTCGGTCATGCCGACCGCCTCGGCAAATGCGGATACGCTCTGCGGCACAGCACCGCCCGACTCACGAACGATCATAGCAATTATTCTGTGATCAACGTAGGTTATTATGCTCATTGGTAAAAGATATAATGCCGCAAAAGCTACGGCGGCAAAAATGCCCATTGCCACGTAGGACATACGCATACCGAACACCACCGTGAGCACCGCTGCCAAAATGAGCAATACCGCAAACGCGATCACGGCAATAAGGCGCAGCCTTAAGGCTGATACGATTTTACTTTTCATAGCTTTAATTCTTACCTATATCGCCCTTATCGGTAAGATCCTCAATAGCATTTGAAAGGACGTCTATCACCGAACGGAGGCTTTCTATCTCTGCCTCCAGCTCGCCGATCCTTTTCAACAGATAACGGTCTGCCGCATCCGAGATCACAACGCCGCCTACCCTTATCTCGGTTGGCTCGGGCGCCTCGGAGCGCATAAGCTCATCATACTCTTCTCTTGAAAAATAAAAGGTCATCTTACACTCCCTGCACTCGCCGCTGAGCTTATTTGAAGCGATCTTAAGCGCGCGGCAGCAGTTTGGGCAATTGATATGACTTGCCATACCGTTCTCCTTTGTGCAATTGAGCCGACCAGGAGTATGCGGTCGGCTCTTATTTCTGATATTAGTTGTTCCAGTTGTGGTAAACTGCGTTTACGTCATCATCCTCGTTGAACTTATCGAGCATCTTCTCCATATTTTCAACGTCCTCATCGTTAGTAAGATCAACGTAGGTAGAGGGAACTTTTGCAAGGTCTGCAGTATCGATCTTGTAGCCAAGTGCGATAACGGCATCACGTACGGCATCAAGCTCGGAGGGA
>JAZRLU010000343.1:0-2270 GCA_045647045.1 Eubacteriales bacterium | reverse complement strand
GGCTTTCCCACATTACACCGTCAAGCTCTAAAAACGCGCTTTCAACCTTGTCAAGCTCGATCCAAGTACGGTATACACCCTCGCCTATTATGGGTAAACCGCCCGTGCGACCGGTGTGATAAACCGAGGTTGTCATACCGTCCTCAACTATTTTTCTAAACGTTGGATCGTTATCCGGGCTAAACTCGCCTTCTATGCCCCAATCGTGAGGAATTGAAACTGTGCGCCACTCGGAATCGTCAAATTCACGCGAAAAGGCGGCGGCATCGGTTTTGCCAATACCGTATTTTTTAAACTTAAAATTCTCTTTCAATGATCTTGTATTACGCAACTCTCATATCCTCCAATTAATTCGGTATAGCTCAAAAACAGTATATCAAACCGCAGGTTCTGTGTCAATATTAAGATCAAATTAATATTGAAAAGCTTCTCGTATATTTTGCAGCGGTAGCAGGTTACTTTTTATCTTGCACAAAGCTCTCGGTATTCGCGCGGGGTTATTCCGACGAGCTTTTTAAATTCGCGGTTGAACGTGTTCAGCGCGCCGAAGCCGCTTTCGGCGGCAACGTAAGCGATGCTATGATTTTTTGCGCTTTTCAAAAGCGCTTTTGCGTGATTTATTCTGTAAACGTTGAGCAAGCGGCGGAAATTGATTCCGGTTAGATCGTGCAAGGCGTGCGATAGATATTTTGTATTATATCCAAACTCCTTTGCCACGCCGGAGAGCAGCACGTTTTCAGTATAGTGCTTTGACAAATACGAAATAACCTTTTGATATAAAATACCGTCCATTTGCTGCGCTTCGCCAAACTCGGATCCTTCAAGCACTCGGGCACAGATAAGGTTTAAATATCCGCAAAGGGTCAAGGAGTCTTCACGCTTTAGCGTGTAAAACCTTTCTAACACCACTGACATTTCGTCCATAGGGATCGCAGATACGCAAAAATAACGCTCGCCGAGAATTTTGAAAAACAGCGGTATAAAGTCATTGGAAAACACCGCGCATATCACGTCAGAAGAATCAAAATCGTACTGATGAATATAATTCGGCGGTATCCAAACAAGCTCCCCTGCGCCAAGTTCGATCCTTTTTCCGTTAACCGTTACTATGCCGCCCCCGTTAACGCAATAAAGAAATTCGCTGTACTCGTGCAAATTTTCTTCTATATGCCAGCCGCGGTGAAAGCCGCATCTGAAATCATATTCACCGTTAAAATTTTCGTTTTGATATTCCATATAGCCACCTAACCTTTTGGATATATTCTATCTTATTTTGGCTTGTTTGTCAATCGGGATTTTTTTATAATTAAGTCAAACTTACATATTCGGGAGGGCTTAATATGAGATGGAGTAAGGAGAAGGCTTGGGAATGGTATAATGCGCGTCCTTGGTTCAGGGGCTGCAACTATATGAGTGCAGACTGTGCAAATCGCATTGATCAATGGCAAGAGCTTGGCTTTGAGGAGCGCTTTGCCACCACCGAAGAAGAGCTTAAGCTTATGCAGGACACGGGCTTTAACTCGGTGCGCCTTATTCTTGAATACGTTGTTTGGAAGGAAGAGCACGACGGTTTTATGGAGCGCTTTGACCGCTATTTATCGCTTTGCGCAAAATACGGTATATCCTGTATGATAGTTCTTGCAAACGACTGTATGCCGCCCAAAACCGAGCGCTGGAAAATGCCGTACGTAGGAGAGCAGGTGTATGACTGGGGCTATCACGGCGGTAAAAAGCATTCTCAGCACGGCGCACATAACGGCCCCGCACCGCATTTTTATCTTGATGATCCCGACAGTCGCGAGGATTATTTTGCAATGGTCAGGGAGATAGTAACAAAATATAAGGATGACGGGCGCATTTGCATTTGGGACGTTTACAACGAGCCCGGAAACTCAAATCGCAAGGATATTACCCTGCCCAACCTTAAAAGGATGTTTGAGGTCGTACGCTCCTGCAATCCGACACAGCCGGTAACTGCAGGCATCAATTGGATAGATAACGATCTTGAAAAAGACAGAGAGCATCCTTTACACGAAATAAACCAATACGCGATCGACAACTCGGATATCATAACCTATCATTTTTATCACGATCTTTTCAGGCACGTAAGAGTAATAAAGCGCCTGGAGGAAGAGGGGCGCCCCATTATGAATACCGAGTGGCTGGGACGTTGCCTCGGCAACGACGTATTTACTCTGTTCCCCCTGTTTTATCTTGAAAAGATAGGCTGCTATAACAAGTCGGGGGCCAAGCGGTCTTAGGAAGACAAT
>JAZRLU010000342.1:0-5510 GCA_045647045.1 Eubacteriales bacterium | reverse complement strand
TCTACGTACATATCGAATATGTAACCGGTAGACGTTTTATTGAGAACGTAGCCGCCAAGGTCTATGGTGATGCTGCCAGTAACGGTTGCAAGACCGCCCGCCTTGGTATTCTGCTCGGCGTTGCGGCGCATAAGCACGAAGTAATGACCTGCCGCGCCTTTGTCCTTAGCCGCAAGGGTTGCCGCGCCGAGATCGGTGTAAGCGCCAACGAAGGTTCCATCAGCCTTAAATACTACGAAGGGATAGTTTTCCTCGGAGGAATACTCGTAAGGAATAGTACCGTACTTTGTCTCAACGTCTGCAGGTAACTGTGCTTCGGGAGTAAGAGTATAGGTGATCTTGCCGTCAGCCTCGCCTGCCTGCTCGAATACGCCAAACTTACCGTCAGCACCGCTGAGCGCGTACTTGCCTTCGGGAGCAGATGCATCGGCAGGGAGAATTACCGTTGTGCCTGCGCTATAGGTTATGCTATCCTGTCCCTCGGTCATAGCGTGATTAAGGTCGGACTCCTGGGCAACGATGATCTGACAGCCATTAAAGTCAACGCTTACCGCGGTCTTATCCGTGCCTACCGTCCAGTTACCGATATAAAGAGGTGAGGCGGTGGATTTGTTGGTTGCCATATCGAGAACGCAGTTCTTGAAGTTTACGTTTACGTAGGATATAGCGGAGGTGTGGTTTGCATTGATTCTTCCAATGAGTGTCTTTGTTGTAGCACCCTTGTTGAATCCGAGATAAATGTTTTCGAAGTTGAAGGTTATAGTCTTCTCATAGCCTGCGGTGTATGTGCCTGCGCTCTGCAGGTAAATAGCACCGTGAGAGTGCATAAGAAGTCTACCGTTCTTGAAGCTGATAGTTCCGTTTGTGGGAACGATGGTGCCGCCAAGCGTGGTGTCCTTGGTCTGAGTATTACCGATACTGTTTCTTGCAATAAGCTCAAAGCCGTTAAGGTCTACCACAACCGAGGTAGCTATTTCGGAAATGTTTTGAGGGAATGCAGTTTCATCGGAATCTCTTCTGAGAAGAAGGACTACCTCGCTTACGGGAGATGCAAGCGTAGCGCTTGTCAATGCTCTTGCCGCATCCATAGAGGCGGAGTAAGTGGTGTGAGCGCTCTTGAAGGTATAAGTACCGTCAGCGTTCTTTGCAAATACAACCCAAGGATTGGTGCTTACGTTGACGTACTCGGACGGGATCTCACCGTATGCGGTGCTTTCGGTAAATTTGCCGTCGGTCTGTACAAGCTCGTACTCGCCGTAGTTGCCGCTTGTACCGAGATACTTAACGGTAAGATAAATATCCTTGCCCTCATCGTATCCGTCGAATACAACGGGATGAGTTCCCTCTTCCTTTACGGTGTAGAGAACGGTGGGATACTGTCCGTTAACGTCTCTTGCGATAACGAAGCGGTCACCGTTTTCGCTCTTATCAAATCTGATCTTACCGAAATCGTCGGTGATGATAGTACCGCCGGATATTTCTACGTTGTAATCGGTATGCTCTGCATCCTTTGATCCGCCACTGCTGTTAAGATTACCGAATCTGGCAACGTCTCTTGCATTGGTTACGAAATCAAACGTGCAGCCTGTGCACTTTACGTTATACTTAACGTCGATAGTGGAGGTGAAGCCTCTGTCACTTATGATGAAGTCAACACCCTTGCTTGCCTCGGTAATGCCGGCTGCTTCGGGATGATAGCTGAAGTTAACGTCGGAAATGTTGAGGTTGATCGTCTTTTCCTTGGTATAGGTGCTGCCCGAGGTGTTGAATATGATACCGAACTGTCTGAATATCATGCTACCGTTCTTTATGTTGATGGTAGCTGCCTTCTGCGCAGTTTCGCCTGCTGCAAGGCAATCGTCAACGTCGGTACGGAACATTGCTACTGTGCAATTGAAGGTATTGCCGCCAAGGTCAACGGTAACCGTGCTGCCTATATCGGATGCCTGCTCGGGATATGTGCCGTCCGTTACGTCGGCGCGAAGAAGTATAACAACCTCCTCTGCGGGAGCCGCGAGAGATGCATTGGTAAGCGCTATAGCATCAACAGCGGCAGTCTTCCACGTGGCATAGCCCTTGTAGAAGGTATAAGCGCCGTTTTCCTTAACGAATATAGCGAAGGGATATCCGCTTGCCGATGAATAAGCGGGGGATATCTGACCGTATGCGGTGGATATGCTGTTATCAACCTTGAGATCGTATGCGGTGGTAAGCGCGTTTACCTCGCCACGCTTGCAAACAAGCGTTTCACCGTTTTCGTTATTGAACACAAGGTTTGTGGGATACTGTGCATCGCTGTCAAGCACGATGCTTGTGTAATTGCCGCTTGCATCCTTAGAGAATACTACCTCGTCACCGTTATCGGTTGTGCTGAACGCGATATCGTCTGCGCTTACGCCTATAAGGCTACCGCCCTTGAAGGTAAGCTTGTGATCGAGCTTGTACAGTTTATCTACACCTACAACGTCATCCAGCTTTGCGATATACGCACCGTCGGGAGCGTTTCTCATATCGATGGTGCAGTTGGTGTAGGTCATATCGTAGATAAGGTCGGGGCTGGTTTCCTTGATATCACTGGTTACGTTGATATGCACAAGGAGAGACTGAGCCGTTCCGCCTGCCACGTATCCTATGTAAAGGTTCTCGAAATTGAATACGAATCTTCTCTGTACCGTGTAGGTAGCGCCCATTCTGTTATAGAACATACCGTACTTGGTAGCGGAGAGCATAGATCCGTTCTTAACCGTGATGTAGGTATCGCCGCCAACACCCGTGCCAAAGTCCTTGGTCTCGGTGTTCATAAGGCTCATAGCATACGTCATGGTATAGCCGCCGAGGTCTATTACAAGAGAGCCGCCGAATGTGCTGCCCGTGTAAAGATCGGAGAAGGTATAGTCGCGGCGCATAAGGATAACCGCCTCGTCATCCTTGGTTGCACCGTTTGCGCCGAGAATATAATCGTCAGCCGCGGAAAGCGCACTCTTCCAGTTGCTGTAGCCCGCAACAAAGGTGTACGCGCTCTCCGATGCGCTCTTCTTAAAGACTGCAAGAGGATAGGTTGCGGCGTCTGCATAATCTGCACTTATCTTGCCGTAAGCGGTATCAACCTCGCCGCTTGCAACAAGATCGTAGGTGCCTGCGGTTGCAGTAGCCTTAAGCACTACAACCTCGCCGTTAGCGCCCGTGTACGTCTTATCAGCGGGGCTTGCGATCTTTACGGTGCCGTATTTGCCGTCTGCACCCTGAACGAAGGTAACAGAGTCACCGCTTGCGCTCAGTCTGCCCGCGATAGAATCAACGTTGGGAGCTATAAAGGTACAGTCACGGAAGGAAACGTCGTAATTTGACGTTTTGTTATCATTACTGTTGTAGAAGGTGCCGATATAGGTCTTGCCGTCGTTTCTGCCGTTGGTAAGAAGGTCAAGAGTAGAGTTCGTTACGTTGATATCGAAATTAACGTTAACGCTTGCGTGGTTAGATCTGTCACTTGCAAGCAGATCGTTGAACTTAGCGCCGTCGGTCTGTGTTGCAAGGTCAGTACCGAAGCCAAGCTTAACGTTGTCTATATTAAGCTCGATAGTCTTCTCGGTGGTGTATGCCGTAACCGCCGTATGGAAGATTATACCGAACGGGGCAAGCTGAAGATTACCGTTCTTGATATTGAAAACAGCCTTTTTCTGCGTTGTCTCACCCTCTGCCATGCAGTCGTCAACGTCGGTTCTGAGAAGAGCCGTGCTGGGGTGAAGCGTATAGCCGTTAAGATCAAGGGTAACGGTTGCGCCTACGTCGGACATATTGGAAGGATACGTGCCGTCACTGTGGTTCTTACGAAGAAGGATCACAGCCTCATCGGTCGAAGGACCGCTTGCAACGGTAAGATCTCTTGCTCTCTCATATGCCTCACGAATGAGTGCCTTCGCGCTGTCAAACACGTAACCGTTTTCGGTATTCTTGAAAACAGCGAAGGGGTACGCGCTCACGTCTGCATAAGCGGAGGGGATATATCCGTATCTTGTAGGCTCACCGTCAACAGAGCTTGCAAGAGAAACGAACTTCTCGCCTATCATCTGCTGAGAAAGAGTATCGTAATGCCAACCGTCCTGCTGAACAGGTGCTCTGAACGCGCCCGTTACGGGATCGGTAAGATCCTCGAAGGTATCGATCATGAATACGTTCTTGATATTCTTTGCCGCTACCGCTTCCTGTGCCGCCTGAACTACGGTAATATATGCCGTAGGATCGTAAGAGGGGTTGCGGTTGATCTTACCGTATACGAAGGGCATCTCGGCGCAGTTGAAGCCGGTAGCCTCGGTAAGATCCGATCTGATATCGGAAATGAACGTCTCAAGCAGCTCTGCGTAAGCAGCACTGGATGCGGCACCAAACGTATCTGCCTCACCCTGCATGAACCACAAGCCCTTGATCACGGGCGTGTAGCCTGCATCCTTAAGCTGCTTAATGCCGTCCTCAACCTTCTGTATAAAGGTGAAGTACAGATCGCCCGTTCTGTTGCCGATAACAGATACACCGTGCTTATCTATGTAGCTCGGCGAGGTCCAGGTTCCGTACTTGATGGACTCGTTGCTTGTCGTATTGTTATAAAGAGAGGTGTTTCCGTAGCCTATCTTTATGATGGCGTTCATTCCGCCGTCATCCTTAAGCGCGGTAGCTATACCGATCTCGGGGCCTGCATTGCCCGATCCGCTACCCTGCCCAAACTTTGTAGGCTCGAATACCGTTTTGGAATTTCCCAAGTACCACGTATTTTCAGAGCCGTTTGTAAGCAGAGTCTTGTATTCTGCATACGCCGCATCCGTGGGGTAGTTGGAAATATTGGCACAGCCCTGTGCGTTGGACTGGCCTGCTATAAGCCAAACATCGATCGTCTGCCCCTCGCTTGCGGTGGGAAGTGTTTCGGCTGCACTTGCCACAACCGTTCCTATGCCGAGTGCCACTCCAACTGTGAGAAGTGACAGCGCAAGGATGGCAGAAATGATTTTTCTTTTCATATTCCGTTCTCCTAAATAAGAATATTACGGGTACACGTAATGCGCACCCGTAACAATTATACTATATTCGGTAATATTTAATAGGACAAAAAGAAATATAAATAGGACAAAATGTCAACTTTTTACATTTTTTAAAGATTTATATCTCAACTACCTCATATCCTGCGCCGATAAGCCCTTCAAGCTTTTCCCTGCCGCCGACAACGCACACACAGCCCTCTTTCAGCATACGCTCGATAAGGTCTGCCGCAGCGGCGATATCCGCGCCGGAGGTATTTATCATTTCCTGCCTGCGGCGCAGCCTATCCTCATACGTATCCCCCGTGAGGTAAGCGGTAACGGAAAGTGCCGCCATAACCTTGGGCGTTATGAGAATATCACTATCGCCAACGGCACCGATCACATAGGTTGTGACGTCCTCGCCCTCTGCCGCGAGGGTGCGCAGGTATTCAACGCTCGTTGCAAACTTGCCAACAGATCTTGCCGCATCGGGATCACGGT
>JAZRLU010000341.1:0-3809 GCA_045647045.1 Eubacteriales bacterium | reverse complement strand
AGATACCTCAATGAACGGCATCGATATCAAAAACGGTGATACGATCGGTATCATCGGCAAGGAGATAATCGTTGCAAACGAGGATAAATTCACCGCGGCACTTGAGCTTGCAAAGCACCTTCTTGGGGACGACAGATTTATGCTTACCATTTTCTGCGGCGTAAACACTACCGCAGAGGAATGTGCGCTTATGGAAGAAAAGATCCGCACAAGCAATCCCGACGTAGAGATCTACACCATAGATGCAGGTCAGGATATATATCCTTACATCTTCGTTGCGGAATAAAAGCGCAAAGCGGCAATGCTTTATAAAATTACGGGCTCTTCTGTCAAGGGAGAGCCCTTTTGCCGCTCATTTTGTAAAATAAAGCCTTATTTTTCATACACGCCTTACACCATAGCGGCGTATTTGTAAGTATTGCTACAAAAAAATCGTTATTTTACCGATTTGACATATCGCGTATTTAATGGTATAATTACAGTACAAAACAATAAAGGAGCTCAATATGAAAAAAATAATATCCTTAATGCTTATCCTTGCAACCGCATTTGCACTTACCGCTATGCTTACCTCCTGCAACGGAGAGAGCGAAGATCCCGCATACGGCGTTGTAGAGGCTGACGGTAAGATCTACTTTGTTGCCGACGGCGGCTCGGTAGTAATCGAAAACGGCGTTGCAAGCGCAGCATCCGACGTTACGGGAACCCCCGAATCCAAAAAGTTTAACGCCCCCGAAACCACGGGTGATTACTTCACCTACACCGAGGTGCAGGGCAAGATCAACATCACCGGTCTTACCGAGGCAGGTAAGGCACAAAGCGTTATCGTGCTTCCCGAAAAGATCAACGGCAAGGCAGTTGTTATGGTATCCGCAGGCGCATTTGACGGTCTTCAGAACCTTGTTATCGCAACTATGTCCGCATCCGTTACGATCGCTGACGGCGGCTTCAAGGGCGTAAAGAACGTATTTGTTGCAACCACCGCAGACCTTGTAAGCGTAAGCGCTAATCTCCTTAAAGACAGCAACGGTACGAACGTATACATCAGCGCAGATGAGTTTAGCAACTTCAAGTCTCATTACAACTGGGGCAACCTCGCTTCCTCCCTCAATAAATTCTGATTTTTCAAAGTAAACCTTTGTTTACACAAGGTCAAGAACCGTATATTCAAAGCAAATAGGGCTTACCGCAAAAAGCGGCAAGCCCTATTCTTTTTTTACCGTTTTACCCTGCTTTTTCGTTACCGTTTATGCTTATAATACCTTGTATCCCGCATTTGTAACAATAGCGCAAAGCTCGGCTACGTCACACTCCGAGGTGAGGGTGATCTGTGCATCGCCTCTTTCGTGAGATACGTCAGCTGCGCTGACAGCAGGGTGCTGCATAAGCGCATCCCTTACTCTGCCCGAGCAATGGGGGCACATCATACCTTCGATTTTGATAACAATTGTTTGCATTTTATTTTTCCTTTCTTCTTTATCGGATATAGGCTTTGAAGCCTTAAAAAGTGTAAGTCTCAAGGCGTTTGTAACAACTATAAGGCTTGACACACTCATAGCCATTGCGCCAAACATAGGCTCAAGCTCCCACGCGAACAAGGAGGCGAACACGCCTGCCGCAAGAGGAATGCCTACGATGTTGTAGCAGAATGCCCAGAAAAGATTTTCGTATATGTTTTTAAGCGTTTTTTTGCCAAGGCGCACCGCCACAGCAACGTCCGAAAGCGAGCTGCGCTTCAGAACAACGTCTGCACTCTCTATAGCCACGTCTGTGCCTGCACCTATTGCAATACCAACGTCTGCCTCGGTAAGCGCTATTGCATCGTTTATTCCGTCACCCACCATGCCTATGCTGCCAAGCTCTGTGCGCAACGCTTTGATATGCTCCGCTTTATCCTTAGGATATACCTCGGATATGACACGCCCTATGCCTAATTCACTTGCAACGTGCTCTGCGGCGTTAGAATTATCCCCCGTTATCATAACGGTCTTAACGCCCATACGGTGAAGCTGTGCTATAGCATCCTTACTGTCTGCGCGCACGGTGTCCGCTATTCCCAAAACGCCTATTATCGCCTCACCCCTTGCAACGGCAAGGGCTGTTTTACCCTGCGATATAAGCGCGTTATATGCAGCAAGCGCCGCGCCCTCTGTCGATATACCGCTTTTTGCCATAAAGTCAAGATTTCCTACTCTTACCCGATCCGTACCAACGGTAGCCTCAACACCGCCAAGCAAGGCATTAAAGCTGCCCGGGGCAGAATAAGCGATCCCTTTTTCATCTGCATAAGCAACTATCGCAGATGCGATCGGATGCTCGCTCATATGCTCTGCAGATGCCGCAAGAGCTATCATTTCAGATTCCGATACGCCAAATGCACTCACATCGCAAACCGAGGGCTTGCCCTCTGTAAGAGTACCCGTTTTATCAAAAGCAATAACCTTAACGCGCCCCATAGCCTCAAGCGCTGCGGCATTTTTGAAAAGAACGCCGTTTTTTGCACCTACGCCCGTGCCTACCATTATTGCAACGGGTGTTGCAAGCCCAAGCGCGCAGGGGCAACTGATAACAAGAACGCATATTGCCCTTGAAAGTGCGTAAGATACGCCGCTATCTAAGATCATCCATACCGCAAAGGTAATAAGCGCTATACCGAGCACTGCGGGAACGAAAATGCCAGCAACCTTATCTGCCGCCTTTGCAACGGGAGCTTTACTGCCCGATGCCTCGTCAACAAGGCGCACTATCTCGGCGTGCACGGTCTGTTCTCCAACGCGCACCGCCCTTATAAGAGCATATCCGCTTACAACCACCGTAGCGCCAAGAACTGTATCACCGCACGACTTTAATACGGGCATGCTCTCACCTGTGAGCATAGACTCGTCAAGCGTTATCTCGCCTTCCTCAACAGTACCGTCTGCAGGTACGGCATCTCCGCGGCGGAGAACTATAATATCTCCTACCTTGATATCCTTGGCATCAACGCGAACCTCTTTGCCCTCGTAAAGAACGGTTGCGCTCTTTGCGCTCATATCCATAAGGGCGCGTATAGCACCGCTCGTTTTGCCCTTTGCAAACGCCTCAAGCAGCTTACCTACGGTAATGAACACAAGTATCATTGCCGCCGATTCAAACCACAAGGAATGAAGCGAGGCGTGGAGCGCGTCGGTATCTGCCTGCATAGCATACACGGTCATTTTATAAAGCACTGCCGTGCTGAATATAAACGATGCCGCCGAGCCGAGAGCTACAAGCGTATCCATATTGGGTGCCAAATGTACAATTCCTTTTGCACCGTTGATGAAGAAATGTTTGTTTATTACAATTACAGTCAGGGATAAGAGCATTTCCGTTATCGCTATAGCAAGCGGATTATGCGCCATACCGAAGGGTAGCGGAGCGCCCCACATAACGTGCCCCATGGCAATATAGCTTAACACCGCAAGCAATATCGCAGAGGGAATAAGCCTACTTAAAACGATGCGCCTTGTTTCGCTCTCGGCGCCTTCTTTTTTATCCTCTTTTGCACCGCCGGCGTTATCGGAAAGCTCCTCCGCGGAATATCCCGCAGATGCTACGGCAGCTTTTATCTCACCGTCACTTACCGTACCGCAAACGGTCATTGTGCCAAGCAAAAGATTTACCTCGCAGCTATCAACGCCAGATAGCGCGTTAACGCTCTTCTCTACCCTGGCAACGCACGCCGCGCAGCTCATACCGCCAACCTTATATTTTCTTGCATCCGCCATCACTTTATCAACCTCACAACAAGCTCTGCAAGCTCCTCGGATGCACCCTCCCTGCCCGAT
>JAZRLU010000340.1:0-8211 GCA_045647045.1 Eubacteriales bacterium | reverse complement strand
AGGGCGCAATGAATTGCAACGTTGCGGTTGCATGACAAAGGCTCCCTCGGGGAGGGAGCCTTATAGTTAGTTTCAATACGTTTTCTTACAACCTGCCAAAGGCAGATTTCATCGCGCAGAGATTTCATCCACGTAGTGGATTTCATCCGCAAAGCGGATTTCATTGCAGAGCTTTGCTCTGCCTACGCCCCCGTCTTAGTCTATCAAATCTCCGAATTTGATTCGCAGCAATGCTTTGAAGCGCGGGTTGGCTACCATTTGGTCGTAGCTGCCGTGGGCAATGATCTCTCCTGCGTCCATATAGAGGATCTCATCATACTCGCGCATCAGCATACCCGAGAAGTTATGCGAGATAAAGACTATTGTTTTATCGCGGTAGCCGAGGATCATTTTTTCGATCTCGTAGGCGGTTTCGATATCGAGAGTGGATATTACCTCGTCAAAGACGATGAAATCGACCTCATCGATAAGGCTTCGTGCCACCTCGATACGGCGCTGCTCGCCGCTGGAGATATTAACGCCGCCGTCAAGGACTGTGCGGTCAAGATCAATATTGATCTGCGCGCGCTTTGTTGCCTCGTCAAACCGCTCGCGCGTGACGTCGCGGTAGAGGGTAATATTATCGACAACCTTACCCGAGAGGATCGAAACGTTCTCATTGAGATAGGAAACGCAGCGCGAGAGCTCTGCATTATCAAGCTCGGAAAAGCTTGTACCGTTTATAAGAATATCGCCCGTATAATCGGGGATGCGCTTTTTAAGCGTTTTGAACATTGTGGATTTTCCGCATCCGTTTTTGCCTACGATAAGGTACTTTTTACCCCTCTCGAAGGTGAAGGAAAGATCCTTTACAACGGCATTGCCGTCATACTCCACGTTAAGCGAGCGGAACTCTACGCACACGCCGCCCTCACGGTCTACTGCTTCGGTTGCGGGAGCATCGTCTGACGCAGAGGCAAGCTCCTCCATTTTATTGACTACCGATTTGACCGACTTTATGGAGTTGAGGTTCATTATTATCGTTTGCATAGGGGATGCGAGGTCGGATGCGAAGGAGCGCGCCGCGATAACCGTGCCGATAAGCACCTCACCGCGCACAACGAGCAAAAGACCGATACCGACAGCCATAAACTGCATAAACCAGCTTAACATACTGCCGATATTATTGGAAAGCGCAAGGCTTGACTCGTAATCAAACTTTGAGAGCTTGGTGCGCGAATTTGCCTCGCGGAATTTTTCCTCTATCTCGCGCTCTATGGCGTAATTTTTTATCGTGGGATAAGCCTCAAGGTACTCCTTAAGCTGAAGCGTAAAGCGGCTCATCTCATAAGAATATTTACTGTTTTTACCGTTGAGCAGGCGCGTGAAGAACACGGGTACAAGCATAGAAACGATGCCGAAGGCAACGATATATATGCCTATCTGCAAATTCATACGCAGAAACGCCGCGCCCATTATCACAAGCGAGAAAATACCCGATATAAGACCGAAAACGGCATTCAGATACTTTTGCTCAAGCAGATTTATATCGTTTGTGAAGAAGGAGAGAAATCTGCCGCTATCCTCCTTTTCAAAGAGCTTTGATGAATCAAGCTTGATAAGGCGGCGGAAGATATTGAGCTTTACGTCATTCTTTACCTTGCACACGATATAGCTTTGGGTTACGGATGAGGTATACACTATCACCCTCTTTAATACCCAAATAAGAAAGCCTATCACAAGAAAGCGCACTACGAGGGTAAAGGAGACCTCGCTTGCGGATGCAATATTGAAAAGGTCCTGCAGCCAATAATTCAGCTCTGAGGTGATTATCGGCTCTACCACCATAAATGCTATGATAAGGCAAAACAGGAATGAATTTTTCGCAATTGTGCGTATCATTCTTATCCCTCTTGAAGTACGATCTCCCAAGCGAGATAGGTTACCCTGCCGCGCTCATCCGTGCCGCGCTCAACGAGCCTTACAAGATTGCCGTCTGTGTAGCAGATATCAAGCACCATAGCACCGCCCGAGGTGATTATGCTGAGCTTGTTGTTCTCCACCGTGAAGGTGCTTGAAAGATATACGGCACCGTCTCTTGCGCAAATGAACTTATCACCGTCAAAGGTGATCACCTCTTCACCGTAAACGCCGTTTGCGTGGAGGATAACGTCATAATTACCAACGAAATCCGCACGGGAATAGGTAACGGGAGCGGTGCGCTCGGAATCCCTTGCACAAACGAGAAGATACTCGCTGTTGCTGTTGTAAAGAAGAAGCACGCTATCGGTCTTTTTCTCTATCGAGAAATCCTCGCCGAGAAGGTCAACGGTGATCATATTACCGTTTTTGGTATATTTGCTTGAAAATGCGGGCTCTGTGCTACTGCCGTCATACTTTGCTATATTCTCCGAGCCGATCACGAAATACTCGACACCCTGATCCGCATTGCCCGTTTTGAAAATACGCCAGGTACCCTCAATATTTATCTCGCCCATATCGGGCTCAATACCCTGCGACTTGATAAGAAAGATCGCACACACTATTGCCGCCACGGTAAGAACCACCGCGCTTACGATGATAAAAATTTTCTTTGCCATTTTTAATACCCCCGAATATTAAATAATATTTATTATCAAAAGAAGAACAAGGAAGCACGCAAGAGCTATCATAAGTATCATCATAATACCAAAGCCAAGCGTTTCAAATATCCGTTTAAGATCTCCGCTTTCGCGTTTTTTCATAGCGCAAGCCACTCCTCTCTTGCCGCGTTCCACGGCGCGTAATCTATACCGCACCAGAACTTGCTTTTGCCGAAGGTGTGGTATACCTTTATATAGGGCGTAATAAGCCCCGACTCCACAGTGGGGCTTGAATATATCCTGAAATCAAGCGGATAAACAGGAATGCCGAGCTCGGAGAAAACAATTGCCATAACCGCCTGCTCCGGGCAGCGCAAAAGCCTATCAAGCTCGCGCGTGCGGTCTATGCAGGTATTGTATATCCCCTCGGGATCGGGCAGGTTATCGTAAAGCGCAAAGAGCGAGGAATGGATACCCATAAGATCGCTGCCAAGCTGCTTTATGCCCTCATCCGTAAGCGAATGGCTGATGCTGTTTGTTACTATGGCACGTACGCCGCCCTCGGCAGGCACAAGCAGCTCGTCAAGAGGGGCGAGCACGTCCATATCGTAGTCCATCCATATTACCGTGCGGTAATCCGAAAGCAGCTTAAAGCATTCGTACTTGGAATAGACCGTAAGCGTGTAGTGCTTTGCTGCAAAATAACCCGACACGCCCCCCTCTTTAAAGGGGCAATCATACTTTTTAGGCGTTGCGCCAAGAAGGATAAGCCTGCGGCGATCCTCTTCTGTTATCTCATCGTAAAAAACGATATAATCGTTAGCAAGGTGCGGATTTGTGCGCCTTAGCATCATTATAAACGTACCGGCGTAGCCTACCTGATCCGAGGAGGCACCAAGCACTACGGCACAGCCTTTTTTCATAGCACGCCCCCCTTGCTACCGCCGTTAAGAGCCGATTCAAAGGTAGCAAAAATACGTTTTACAAGCTCACCGTTTACCTCGGAGAGGCGGCGGTGGTCTACGTTTTCGTAATACGCTATAAGCGCATCACCCTCAAGCGGTGCGCCCGAAAGATACTCGGCAAGCTTTATACCGTCGTCAAGCTTGCGCTTATATTCCGCCGCGGCATCCGAGTGCCATATTCCGCGGTGCGTGCCCTGTGAGCCGGTGCACCACATAACCTCAACGCCCTCTTTTCTTATCTCGGAGAGGTGAGCCGTTACCGCCTCGCAATCGTGCGCCAGGGTATCGTCACAAATGCCCTGCGCGATAAGCACGCGGGCACGGCTTGCATTTATACCTCGCGCGGCATTGCACTCGGTAAGGCTGCCGAAAAGATAACGCTGATACTCCCTGAAGATATCCTCCATAAGATCGGCGCGAGGGTCCTTTCTGCGGCGGCTTTGCTCTATCATTACCGTAGCGCCGCAAAACATAGGTGCAATAAGTATAGCCGCACCGATATCGGTGTGCTTTTCCATAACGGAAGCCGCGGCATATCCGCCCCAGCTGTGACCCATGGTAAATATAGGCTTGCCGCCTGCTATATTTTCCTTTACGTAGCTTACGGCACGGTCCATATCCGAAAGCTGGCGGCACATACCCACCATATTTTCGCCCTCGGAGTCATACGTGCCCGTGGAATCGTATGCAAATACCGAATATCCGCCGCGCACGATAGCCTCTATCAGGGGAAGATATTCATCTGCCGCGGCGTGAAAGCCGTGTGAAAAAACCACCGTGGCAGGGCTTGCCTCTACCTCGTAGAAATATCCTGCAAGCATAACGCCGTCCTCGGCGGCAAAGCGCACGGTGCGGCGCGGAAGAGTGCCGAGGTACCTTTCATACACGTACATACCGGGATGCACGCGCGGATCGGGGCGCTCTGTTCTTGCAAAATATCCGTCATACGGAAGGGCTGCCGCAGCTATCTCGGGCACGGTCATACCCGGTAGGCTATCACGCATTGCAAGTGCCGCCATTTCGGCACGGGGGGTTATCTCAAAGCCTTCAGCACTCATAGAATCCTCACTTAATCAAAAAAGTCCTTTTCAAAAATCACACGCAGGTGTGCCACAGCCATACACGATACCGCATATGCGTGGCGCGTGCCGCAAATATCAAGGCTGCCCGTAGCAAGGCAGTCCTGCCTCTTTACCGTGCGGCAGGGGAAAAGCGAGCTTCCACCCTCGCGCTTAAATTCCGCCTCTCTCGCCGCCCAAGCGGAGGTAAATATCTCGCTTCTTTTTTCATCGGGCGCACTCTCGTAGGCGGCAAGCTCCGCACCCTCCATAATACGCGCGGCAAGTGCCCCCTCGCGCGCCCTTTTCGTTATCGGCTCTATATCGGCACCGATAGGAGTGCGCGCTACGGCTACCGCCACGGCACTATCCGAATGGGAGATGGAAAAATACACAGAGTCCGACACCCATTTACCGCTATCCGTGCGGTAGGGCGCGGCATCCGAGAGCGAAAGCCCAAAGGAGCGCCAAAGCGCCGCATCAAGGAGCATAAAGGCGGCGTATTTTTCACGCTTTACGCGCTCGCAGGATGCGCCATCTATCTCGGCATCCCTCTCTGATATGCCCGTTTTACCTATAGAAAGTGTACACGGTATGGGGGCAACGTAGAGATCTGCCGAAAAAAGCCCCCTCATAAACGCGCGTGTGCTATCCGCTACGGTGCAGGTGGGCTTGCCGAAAAGGCACTCTGTTACAAGATGCTCACAGTTGTTGTAAAGTATATTATATCCGCGCGTACCGAGGCGAGAGCGCGCAAGCTCCACACGCGCCTCTATGGGGCGCAGCAGCTGCAATTCTTCCCCCTCGGGAACGCCGACCTCGTATTCCGCGCCCGAAATAAAATCGGCAAAGGAGCTTGCAATTACCTCTATATCCGCATCCTTAACGCCTATACGCATATGGGGGGCAAGTCCAAACTGGATAACCTCACCGTCCGAGACGTAAAGCCCGTAGTGGTGTATCTCGCCCGAGGGAACGCGCACGGCATCACCGCACGCGGGAGACTGCCTTTGCCACCTCATTTTGCAAGAAGCTTCTTTTCTACGTAGTCAACGACCTCGCCAACCGTTGCAAGGTCTCCGAAGCCAACGTCATCAAACCTGATGCCGAAGAACTCCTCTATAGCAATAACGATATAGAGCACGCCAACAGAGGTAAGACCCACGTCCTGCGTTAAGCTTGCCGTATCGGGCATTTCGGCAGGATCGGTGGCAATGTTCGGCATTGCCATTTTAATTACCTCGCCGAGGCGAGCCTTTATCTCATTTCTTGACATTTCCATTTAAATTCCTCGCTATCTTCATTGCAGGGGTACGCACAAAATCGGTATCCCTTACAACTACCTTATTTATTCTTTCATAGGGCGGAAGGGATGCGTTTATCCTGTCACACTCCGCCTTGAAGTGTGCCGCGGCATCTGTAATGCCTGCCGCCGCAAGGGTTGCCGCACGGGGGAGTATCTCGACGGTAAGCGTGCCGCCCTCGTCCTCGAAAACAAGGCAGTCCTGCACGGTATCAACAGCGTAGAAATACGCCTCCAGCTCCGCGGGGGAAACGTTCTCACCCGAGGGGAGAACTATTATCTCCTTGGTTCTGCCCGTGATGTAGAGGAAGCCCTCATCGTCTATGCGCACAAGATCGCCCGTTTTAAACCAGCCGTCCTCATACGCGGTAGCATTTTCCTCGCCACCCATATATCCGTCCATCATATTAAGTCCCTTAAGCCAAAGCTCGCCGTTTACGGTCTTGTACTCCATATCGGGGTAGATAAGACCTACGCTATCGGGCTTGCGGAGCGCCTCGGGGTTGCCGCTTACAAGGTTTGCGGACTCGGTAAGACCGTAGCCGGGAAGGAGGCTGATGCCAAGCTTATCATACTCGGTTACAAGATAGGGTGCAACCGCCGCCGCGCCGCAGATAACCGTTTTCATATCCGCGCCGAGCATATTTCTGCCGAACTGACGGGAAAGACCGAGCGCCATTTCCGCAAGTGCGGGCACCATTACCATTATCGTGGGGCGGAATGCCGCTATATCGCGGAACATATCCTTGTTATTTCTGCAAATAAAGAGATTTGAGAAGGTGTAAAGCGAGGTAAGCAGGTTTCTTATAAGACCGAAAACGTGCGTTAAGGGGAGCACGAGCAGATATCTCTCGCCAAACACGCTCTTTATACCGTAGCAGCCGTTGCGCACGCCTGCCATTACCGCCGCGTGCGAGAGGCGCGCACCCTTGCTTTTACCCGTGGTGCCGCCCGTGAAGATCACGGTGCACAGATCGGTGCCCAAAACGCTTGCCGCATCGGCAGGTGCTGCGGAATAATCGGATGCCGCGATAAGGGCAACGTGGGGCAGCCTTTCACGCACGAGGGCTACCTTATCCGCAAGTGACTCGGAATATATGATAGCGCCGATGCCGTAGCCTGCCGAGATGCCGAATACCGCCTCGGCGGGAAGGTGCGCCGGCATAAGCACGGAGGGTGCACCGAGAGTTGCCGCCGCAAGGAATGCTATGGCAAAATCCGCACAGTTGGGCATAAGGATAGCTACGGGCTTGCCCTTTGCAATGCCTGCCGCGGCAAGAGAGCCGCGCCTTATTGCCGCAAGAGAATCAAGCTCGCGGTAGGTGTATTCCCTGCCCGCATCGGTTATTGCGATCGCATCGGGCGCGGCACTTAAGCTGCGCTCCCACATCTCGCCGACCGTGCTGAAGGTAACTATTTTTTCAAAGGTTTCGTTATCCGTATATTTTCTGAAAATCTCACCGTTCATATTTTTGCCTCATCCTTTTTGTTTTCTTGATTTTTGTCCGCTGCCGTAAATCCGCGCTCCGCAAAGGCGCGAAGCTCCGCTTCCTTCTCAAAAAGAAGCTCGGTTACGCGGTTCATTGCATCTATAGAGGGGAATGCGCCAAGGTGCGCCGCAACGTCTATTTGCTCCCCCACCACAACGCGCTGGCGGTGATACCATTTTTCGCGCTTTGCTATGTATATCGGCAATATCGGTGTGCGCGATTTGTACGCCATAAGCACCGCGCCCGATTTAAATGCAAGCAGGGAGTTATCCTGCAAGCCGTTTTTATTTACCTCCCCCTCGGGGAACACAAGCACCGCGTGCCCTGCCGAAAGCCTGTCCGTAGCATCGTGAAATGCGGTGGCGGTAAAGTTATCCTTGTCCACAAGTATGCAGTGCATACGCGGAAGGAAAAATCGCATAAATGCGTTTTTATAAAGATCCTTCGTGCAAAGCGAGTGAAGCCTGCGCGAGGGCAATGCCGCAAGAAGGATTATGGGATCAAGAAAGCTTCTGTGATTTGAAGAGATAAGCACGCCACCCTTTGGGATGCGGTTACCGCCCGGATAATAAACGCGCGGTCTTAGCCACAAAAGCACGGGAAGTATGCCCGTAACCTTTACAAAATCATATAAAAAGTTACCGTACGGCGGTACTCTTTTCTTTTTTTCAGCCTTCAATATCCTTCCCCCTTTTCAAAAGCTTCGCGCTCCGGTGCGCCAAAACAACCGCGCACACGCACACGCTTAAACTTAATTATAACATACGCGAAAGAAAAATGCAATATTTTCCACGAGCAAATTTAGATTAACTACCCATATTAATTGCCTCCGCC
>JAZRLU010000339.1:0-1128 GCA_045647045.1 Eubacteriales bacterium | reverse complement strand
GATAAGCATAGTAAGCTCATTTGTGCCGAGCGTAGGAATGGCTTCGGGCATAAAAAGCCCACCGTCTTCTGCAAGACCGCGCTTGATGGCATACGCCGCATCGGTGCTCCCCTTAAATATTCCGCGAGTGCTGACAAATTTCATATATTACTGTTTCTCCTTTTTTGGAACGCTATCCGTCACCGCTTGCTAAACGCGGTGTTAACGTTAAACGCGCCGTCTATGTAATTGATGCTTATAACCTTGTTTTTCTCGCTTACGATAACCTCTGCTACGTCAAAGCTTATCTTAAGCGGATTTGGTACCGCGGCAAGATATTCGCGCGCGGCGGTTATTATTGATCTTTGCTTTTCTGCCGTTACGGCAGCCGCAGGGCGTGATTCACGCGTATCCGAGTGCCCCTCCGTGCGCGTTTTTACCTCTATAAAGCAAAGATATTCACGGCTTTTCGCTATTATATCTATTTCGTGCCCTGCGGCAACAAAATTACGCTTCACTATTTTATATCCGCGCCTGCGGAGCATACGCGCCACGGCATCCTCGCCCGCGTTGCCCGTAATGCGCTTTGCGGTAAGCACCTTAAGTATCTGCATCTTTGTCAAGGAACTTAAGGAAGCTCATTCTGTAGATAGGTGTAGGGCCAAGTCTGCGCACGGCATCCATATGGTCCTTTGTGGGATATCCCTTGTGCTTTGCTATTCCGTATTCGGGGTACTGTGCATCAAGCTCTATGCATCCGCGGTCACGCGTTACCTTTGCAAGGATAGATGCCGCCGCAATAGATGCGGAAAGCGCATCACCCTTAACCACCGTTTCGGCAGGTATCGGAATATCTCTTTTGCAGTTACCGTCAATAAGCGCAAAATCGGCAGGGTAGGGCAGTGCGGCAATGGCACGGCGCATAGCAAGCATAGATGCGTTAAGAATATTAAGCTCGTCTATCTCGCTTGGCGTAGCCTCTGCGATCGCATATGCAACCGCCTTTTCCTTTATTATATCAAAAAGCTTTTCGCGCTTCTTTTCTGTAAGCTTTTTAGAGTCGTTCAAGCCCTCGATCTCAATATCAAGGGGTAAAATAACAGCTGCAGCTACTACAGGGCCGCAAAGAGGGCCTCTGCCTGCCTCGTC
>JAZRLU010000338.1:0-3266 GCA_045647045.1 Eubacteriales bacterium | reverse complement strand
AGCGCTTTGACGAGCTTGCCGAGGCGGCGCTTGACCGTGCGTGCGCTATAATAAATGCTACCCACAAGGAAAGCTCTAACCTCTTTGAGATGCGCGAGCGTTATTCTGCACGTATGAGCAAGAGCTTTGCATTCTTGCGCGATATCCCTGCTATGGAGCGCGATATTGAGCTTATAAGAGCCGATGCGGCAAGCTTTACCCAAGACAACGGCTGGGCAAGCGCAGCAGAGCTGCCCTTCCTCTTTAAAAATCTTGATATTCTCCGCATGTCCGAGGCGGTTGCAGAGGCTATTTGCTACACGGCTAAGGCATACGGCTCTCGCGGATCGGGATTTGTTCTTTCCGGCACCGACTTTATGGACAGAATGCCTATTGGCGAGAAGACCGAGGGCAGAGAGTGCGTGGTTGTTGTAAACAAGAAAAACGGTATCCAAATTGAGTGCGTACCCGTGCGCCCCATTCCCCAAAGCAGGGATCTTTGGTTCGAGCGCGTATGGGGCAAATTCAGAGAGCGTACCGAGAAATAAGCACAGGTAAGGAGAAAGATATGGATAACAAAAAGATCAGAATAGTATGCGTTGGTATCGGAGGCTATGCCTCGGTATATTGGAAGTCTCTTTTGCCCGTTACCGATCCCGATTTTGAGATCGTGGGCGGTGTTGATCCCTATCCCGATGCGGCACAGTTTTACCCCGAGCTTGTAGCAAGGGGCATACCCGTGTATCCCGATATGGATAGCTTCTTTGCCGAAAAGGAAGCAGATCTTGCTATAATAACAACACCCATACACCTTCATACAAGGCAGATACTTTCCGCGCTTGACCACGGACTTAACGTGCTTTGCGAAAAGCCGCTTTCCGGCGTTTCTGCCGATGCGGAAATTATCGAGGCAAAGGCGCGCGAGGTGGGCAAGTTTGTTATGATAGGCTACCAGTGGAGCTATGCGCCCGCGATCAACAACCTTAAGCGCGATATTCTTGACGGCAAGCTTGGCGCACCCGTATCTCTTAAAACAATAATTCTCTGGCCCCGCGACTTGAACTACTTTAAGCGCGGATCGGGTTGGGCAGGCAGACTTTATGCAAAGGACGGCACGCCTATATACGATAGCGTTGCTGCCAATGCGTGTGCACATTATCTTCACAATATGCTTTACGTGTGCGGCGACATCGGCAAGGCTGCCGCGGCAAAGGACGTACGTGCCGTGCTGCTTCGCACCAACGATATAGAGAACTTTGATACCGCTACTATAAGCTTTAAGCTTGATTGCGGCGCAAGCTGCCTCTTTATCGCAACGCACTCCTCCGACGTTAACCGCAACCCCAGATTTGATTACCGCTTTGAGCGTGCAACGGTTAAGTATGACGAGACGACGAAGGATATCGTTGCATACTTTGACAACGGCGAAGAAATACATTACGGCAATCCCTTTGCAGGAGCACCCGACGGCGGCAAATCCCGCCTTGCGATAGACGGTACGAGAAACGGCGGCTATGCTCCCGTATGCACACCGTACACCGCGGCAGAGCACGCAAAATGCATAGAAACGGTACAGACCTTCCCTGTTATCAACGTGCCCTCCGAGCTTGTTGAGGACTGTGGCGGAAAGCTTGTTGTAAAGGGACTTACCGAAGCGCTCTTTGAGTGTTATGACAAGGAAGTGCTTCTTGACGGTACAGAGCTTTACGAAAGGCTGGTAAAATAATGACACACTCCGAAATATTTACCTACAACAAATTTACGCCCCCCACCCCGGCACGCCCCTTTACCTTTGCGGCGGTAGGACTTGCGCACGGTCACATCTACGGTATGTGCCAAGGTCTTATAAATGCCGGTGCAAAAATGAAGTACGTTTACGATAGTGACAGCGCGCTTGTTGCGGCTTTTGTAAAAAAATACCCCGGCGTAACGGTTGCAAAAAGCGAAGCCGAGGTGCTTGCCGACAAAGAGGTTGATCTTGTTGCAAGTGCCGATATCCCCTCCCTTCGCGCACCCCTTGCGGTACGCGTTATGGAAAGCGGCAAGGATTTCTTTGTTGACAAGGCACCCGTTATCACCCACGCGCAGCTTGACACGGTTAAGGCTTGCGCGCAGGCAACCGGCAGAAAGCTTTTCGTTTATTACAGCGAGTTCGTTTCCGTTGAAGCATCGATCTTTGCAAAGCAGCTTATTGACAGAGGCGTTATCGGCAAGGTGTTCAGCATAAACATCGTAGCACCGCACAAGCTCTCGGCGGCATCGCGCCCCGGATGGTTCTTTAAGCGTGAGTGCACGGGCGGTATTATTACCGATATCGGCTCTCACCAGCTCCAACAGTTCCTTGCTTACTCCGGCGCGGAGGATGCCGTGATAAACAGCGCACGTGTTGAGAATTATTTCGCACGTGAGTGGGCTTCCCGAGAGGAGTTTGACGATTTCGGAGATCTTACCCTTACCGCGGACAACGGCATTACGGGCTATATCCGCATTGACTGGAATTCCCCTGCCGGCATCGGCACGTGGGGAGACGTGCGAGCTACCATTCTTGGCGAGCGCGGCTATATAGAGCTGCGTAAAAACTGCAATATCGGTATGGAGAAGGTATCCAATACCGTTTACGTTGCAACCGATGACGGCGTTTTCACCGAATCGGTGAGCGGCAAGGTTGGCATTCGCTACTATGCAGATATTATAAGCGACTGCATTACAAGAAACACCACCGCAATGTCGGAGCATATGACCTACCGTGCAATAGAGCTTGCTATGGAAGCGCAGGAAGCGGCTCTTGCGGCAAAGAAAAAAGCATAATTTATAAAAAAGAACGGATACGCGGCAAATGCCTGCCATCCGTTCTTTTTTAATCGCTAACACCGCGGAATAAATCAGCAAAAACTCCAAAACGTCTTGAAAAGCAACTCAATACGGTGTATAATCTACTTACGTGAGCACACGTGCCACAAAAACATTTAAGAAAACCGAGCCGCTGTGCGGATGAGGGAGACTGCTATGAGAGCAATATTTCTTACCAACAATAAGCAAACGCTGCCACGCGTTTTTACCGAAGCAACACGTGCGGAGCTTTCCACTCTGATAGAGCTTGACGAAAAAGTATACACGGATGCGGACCTTGCCGCGATGGCAAGTGCGTTCGATGACGTTGAGATAGTATTCTCCACATGGGGAATACCCGAGCTTAACGAGGAGCAAATCAGGGCATACCTGCCGCGCCTTAAATGCATATTTTACGGTGCAGGAAGCGTGCAATGCAAGTCGGATCGTAGCCATGT
>JAZRLU010000337.1:0-8617 GCA_045647045.1 Eubacteriales bacterium | reverse complement strand
ATTTCAACTATGGATCTTTATGACGTAAAGTGCCAGGTTGAATTGTCCAATACCTACCACCTTCACGTAAGACCGGGAGACGATCTTGTGTATAGAATGGGCGGTATACATAAATTCTTTAATTGGGACAGACCCGTTTTGACGGATTCCGGTGGATTTCAGGTGTTTTCACTTGCTAAGCTCCGCAAGATAACCGAGCAGGGCGTACAGTTCAACTCCCACGTAGACGGAAAGCGTATATTTATGGGACCGGAGGAGTCTATGCGCATCCAATCGCATCTCGGTTCTACCATTGCGATGGCGTTTGACGAATGCGTTGAGAACCCTGCGCCGTATAATTACGTAAAGGCATCCGAGGAAAGAACCGTAAGATGGCTCAGAAGATGCCGCGCAGAGCTTGACCGCCTTAATGCAGAGGAGGGATGCGTAAATCCTCATCAGCTGCTTTTCGGTATAAATCAGGGCGGTACGTACAAGGATCTCCGTATACGTAATATGCAGGCGATCTCCGAGATCGAGTGTGACGGTTATGCTATCGGCGGACTTGCGGTTGGCGAGGATGCGGAAACGATGTACGAGATAATCGAGACCGTTGAGCCTTATATGCCTAAGGACAAGCCGAGATATCTTATGGGCGTTGGAACTCCCCAGAACATCGTTGAGGCGGTATATCGCGGTGTTGATTTCTTTGACTGCGTTATGCCCAGCCGAAATGCAAGGCACGGTAACCTCTTTACTTGGGAGGGAAAGATGAATATTATGAACGAGCAGTATTTTGCGGATGCAAGACCTATTTCACCGAGCTGTGAGTGCCCTGCGTGCAAAAACTATTCTCGCTCATATATACGCCATCTTTTCAAGGCGAAGGAGGCGCTTGGAATGCGCCTTGCGGTATTGCATAATCTCTATTTCTACAACGATCTTATGCAGAAGATACGTGATGCGCTTGACGAGGGTAAATACGAGGAGTTTTACCGCCAATACCGCTTCAAGCTTGCAGAGCGCGTAGCAGATTAACGTTTAACCCTTTCATAAATTCAAATATTATAAAAATAAAATCAGAGGTGTGCTATGACAAAGGAAATGCTTTTAAAGGCGCTTGTACCGCCTAAGGGAAGAATCGATGCAGTTATCGATACGGATACTTACAACGAGATCGACGATCAGTTTGCTCTTTCCTATATGATAAGATCAAACGATAAGATCGATCTTAAGGCAATTTATGCGGCGCCGTTCTTTAACAGCCACTCCACAAGCCCTGCAGACGGAATGGAGCGCAGCTATAACGAAATATTCAACATACTTGATCTTATGGGCGAGAACGAGCTTAAGGAGCGCGTTTTCCGCGGATCGGATAAATATTTGCCCTCGGAGAGCGAGTACGTTGATTCCGATGCGGCAAGACATCTTGTATCTCTTGCAATGAATTACACGGCTGAATCTCCGCTTTACGTTGTTGCTATCGGCGCAATCACAAACGTAGCCTCCGCACTTCTTATAAATCCCGAGATTGCAGACCGTATCGTTCTTGTATGGCTTGGCGGTCATTCGTTTGAGTGGCCAAATACCAAGGAATTTAATATGTATCAGGACGTTGCTGCGGCAAGAGTGATATTCAATTCCGGAGCTCCCATTGTTCAGCTCCCCTGCATGGGCGTTGTAAGCGCATTTACCATATCGGGAGATGATATGCGCGCAAGACTTTACGGTAAAAATGAGCTGTGCACCTATCTTACAACACATTCCGAGGAGGAGGTAGCCTCTTACGTTAAGCCCGGAAACGCTTGGTCGCGTGTTATCTGGGACGTAACTGCGGTTGCTTGGCTTACCGGTGCTAACGAGGGCACAAATGCCTTTTTACGCTATAAGACCGTGCCTGCTCCCATATGCGAATATGATTTTACTTATTCGCAGGATGCGTCAAGAAATCCCATAGTTTACGTTTATCACGTAAACCGCGATGCACTTCTCAACGATATGATAAGAAAGCTTACAAAGTGATCTTACTTTAAAATTATCAATAAATAAAGCGGAACACAGAGCCTAAGTAGGGGATCTGTGTTCCGCTTTTTATCTTTTAGTATGTGTTTTTAAGCTTCAATAAGCTTTTCAAGATATATTTTCGTGCTCTTTATATCCTCGATCTGCTGAGGTCCGGAGATCTCACGCTCGATGATAAGCGATCCGTCATATCCAACCTCGCGCAGCTTCTTAATAAACTCGGGGAAGTTTACCTTACCCTCACCAACCTTAACCTCTTTTCCGAGATTTTTGCCGTTTGTGGGGTAGAAGCCGTCCTTTGCGTGTACGTCCATAACGTATTTTCCGAATACGTCAAGCGAATCGATGGGATTTCCTTTTCCGTAAAGTATAAGGTTTGCAGGATCAAGGTTTACGCCAACGTTATCGTATCCTATATCTTCAATAACGCGAAGAATGGTTACGGGTGTTTCCTGGCCTGTTTCAAACAAGAAGTACTGTCCGTTTCCCTTGCAGTAGGAAACAACCTCCTGCAATGCGCATACTATCTCTCTGTAGTTTTCATCATTTGGGTTTTCGGGTATGTAACCAACGTGCGTTGCGATCTTATCAACGCCAAGGAGCTTTGCAAATTCAGATCCGCGCTTAAGATTGTTCATTCTTACGTATCTGTACGCACGGGGAACAAGACCAAGGGTAAGCGGTCCTTCTGTGAAATTCCACTTGCGGGGGCCCTCCCAGCCGCACCAAAGGGTAGTAAGGCGAACGTTATATTTGTCAAGAGCCGCGCGCACCTGTGCCGCAACCTCTTCCGTAAGTGCTGTCATATCCCAGCAGGTAAGCTGGCAACAATCAAAGCCAAGATCGCGCACCTCTTTGATCCTTTCGTCAATACCGTCCTTCGTAAGCTTAACTATAATACCTGTCTGCATAACGAATATCTCCTTTATATTATAATAATAGCTTTTTGTTTAATGACCGCCGGAGCAATGGCTACCGTCAAACATACCGGTCATATCGCACTCTAAAGTGCCGCAGTTTTCCTTAAAGCCTATGGCACGGAGCAGGGAAGCATCGTTCCCCTGTGCCTCGGCACGGCATATTTGCATACCGCACATATTAATAAAGTTCATCGTTTGCCTACCGAGAATGAACATAGCTTCAAAATCATCAAACCCCGGCACGGAGCAAAGAGAATAAATACAGCCGTAGTTATCCAAGATCTCAAACTGGGAAATTCCCATAAGCTCGCCCGTCTCACAGTCGCACATCGCGTAAACGAATGCGCCCGCGTTGGGGGGAGCGCCGCAGATACGGCAGTAATCTGCGGCAAGGTTGAGATCCTGTACAGGTGTGATCTTAAACATTACTTTTTCCTCACAGACTTCTTTAAATAAAGAACCTCGTCCTCTTCAAGATATCTCCATTTACCAACGGGAAGACCGTCAAGCTTAAGATTTCCTATAGAAACGCGGCAAAGGCGGCGAACCGTGAGTCCTGCAATCTCGCACATCTTTCTTATCTGGCGGTTTCTGCCTTCAACAAGAGTCATTTTGAGAACTGTGCCGCTCTCATCCTCTCCCGTAATGCGTACCTCAACCGGCTTGATCTCATAGCCGTCTATAACCAAGGGGGAGGTAAGGATATCCATATGCTCATCGGTAACCTTTGCGCCTACCTTAACGCGGTATACCTTGGGTAAGGACGTAGAGGGGTGAGTAAGCTTGTTTTTAAGCTCGCCGTCATCTGTAAGCAAAAGCATTCCCTCGGATATCAAGTCAAGCCTTCCTACGGGGTATATTCTTGCATCAACGCCCTCTATCAGGTCTGTAACGCATTTTCTGCCGCGGTCATCGGAGGTGCTGGAAAGATATCCGCGGGGCTTATTAAGCATAATATATGTATGCTCGGCACGCTTGTACGCTATTCTTTTTCCGCGTATAGTAACGGTGTCCGCTGCGGGATCTACCTTTGTGCCGGGCTCGGCAGGGTGGCCGTTAACGCTCACCGTGCCAAGCTTGATCTGTTCCTCTGCTGCTCTTCTGGACATAAGGCCGGAATCTGCAATGAATTTTTGTAATCTGATTTTTTCCATAAAAATATCCTTTAAAATAGTGAGAGTATACCGCGCCTTTGCGGCAGCGCATCCTGCGTTGCTACCAGGGGTGCGGTGGCGATTACCTTGTTGTCTATGCGGTAAGTTACCTTACCTATAACGTCACCCTTACGTATCGGCGTTGCCAACGTGCGCGGCAGCTCAACCGTATATGATATATCAGCACCTTCCTTGGGGATAACTGCAGATATGACAGACGTGTTTTTTACTTCAATATAAGATATGGTTTTGTCAAGCACGGGCAGCTTATACGATATTTCACCTGCCTGCGCAAGCACTCTTGATTCAAGCGCGGAAAAGCCTGCATCAAGCATTTTTTTGTGATCGCTCCAATCGTCAGGCGCATCGATAGTAACCGAGATCAGCGTGATACCGCTCTTTTCTGCTGCACCCACGAGGCATCTGCCGGACCGCTTTGTAAATCCCGTCTTAACTCCTATAGCGCCCTCATAAAGAGATAAAAGCTTATTATGATTGATAAGAAGGCGAGCGGTGCCATCGGTATTCTTTACCGTGTAGCGCTTGGTTTTGCATATTGTGCGAAGCTCCGCGTTATCAAGCGCCGCCGCTGATATGAGTGCAAGCTCACGCGCGGTGGTATAATGCTCCTTATCGTCAAGTCCGTGCGGATTCGTAAAATGTGTATTCGCAAGCCCAAGCTCGGCTGCTTTTTCGTTCATAAGTGCGGCAAATGTGTCAATATCCTGCGCCACCGCATACGCGATCGCTACCGCCGCATCGTTTGCGCTTCGCAGCATAAGCCCGTACACAAGATCGCGCAAGGTCATTTTTTCGTTTGCCGAAAGGTACATAGACGAGCCCTCTGTGCCAACGGCCTCGGGCGCTATCCTTACGTAAGCATCAAGATCACCCTTTTCAATAGCTACAAGGGCTGTCATGATTTTTGTGGTGCTTGCCATCGGCAGGCGTACGTCTGCAAGCTTTTCATATACAAAAAGCTTGGATGAAGGCTCGTAAAGCACGGCTGCGCGCGCACTTACCGAAGGCGCAGAATAAGAATATGCTGCCGTACCAAGCGTACACAATAATGCAAAAAGCAGAAAAAGCAAGGCTGCGATCTTTTTTGGATTTTTCATATATCTCTCCTTTTTACTTATTTTAAGCAGGGGAGAGAAGTGTATTCAATTTAAAAAGTGCTAATTTCAGCCCTTTATGGCATTTTTTATTTTTTCGATTATCACGGGGGATGCTTCTATAAGATCTATTGCTTTTTTGATAGCATCACCGTCATCCGCACCGATTTTCACAAGCCTGATATCCGCATCACTCCCTACGGTAAGAAAGGCAACGGGTACAACCGATATACCGGTACCGCTTCCACCGCCGAAATTGGTTGGTGCTATAGGGCGCTTTGCCTGATAATCAACGCCTCCCGTGGCAAATCCAACGGATATGCGTGATACCGGTATCACGGTAACGCCCGAGGGAGTTGTTACCGCCTTTCCGAATACCGCGTCAACGTCTGCAAATTCCTTAATTCCGTCAACCGATGCGCGTATGAGCTCGCTCATCTTATTTTCCGTCATTTAATATACCGCCTTTCATAGCCGAGGACACCGCAGAAAGCGCCGCGAGTATGAAAGCGAATACGGCACTTATCAGGGTAATACTAAGCATAAGATCAAACTTAAGATTAGTATGCTCGTCTCTTGCCCTTGATATATCGCCGATCGAGAATTTTTTTGAGTTAGACTCAAATATTGCGCTTATAACGCTTATTGCGGCGGCAGAAATTCCGAATAGCGGGAAAAAGAGATGATCCGATCCCTTCCTCGGCAGCTCTACGGATATAAGCGTTACGTCCGCGCGCTTGAGAACGTTTTTTAAAAATGACAGAGCGATCCGACTCTTTGTTTTTCTTTTGTTCTTATCGCGGTGGCTTTCCGCGCTTGTTAAAACAAGGGCAAAAAGATTTAGCCCGATCTCTACCTCGGTGCGGTCATAACGGCGTATGCGCACCGTAAGGCGCTCGGTAAGCAAAAGAAAGGTACCGAGTGAAATTATCAGCAAAATAACGGATAGTATTGGTGGCAGCCTCCGTATATCAGAGTATCAGTCTACCTCTACGTAATCGTCTGCAGAAGGATCAAAGTCATCTGCCTCGGCGGTTTGCGCTACCTCATTGGTAGTAGCAATTACCTCTGCCTCGGCAGCTTCTTCAGCCGTAGCCTCGGGTGCATCTGCTATAGAAGCATCGATATCGGTTATGCTTATCTGATCCTCGTCTGCCATGGTCTGTGCATCGGTCTTCTCACGCGTCTTTTCAAACATATTGATAAGATCCTCGCTTGCGGATGGAAGATCCTCTATAGAGCGAAGTCCAAAGCATCTGAGGAAGTCGGAGGTGGTACCGTACTGCATAGGTCTGCCGGGCACGTCAAGCCTGCCGACACACTCTATCAAGCCTCTGTCTATAAGGCTGTTCATAGCATAGGAGGAGTCAACCTTACGTATGGTATCTACAAACACACGCGTAACAGGCTGATTGTATGCAACAACGGCAAGTGTTTCCATAGCCGCGGTTGAAAGTGTACCGCTTTTTCTTATACCGAGAGCATCACGTATCTCATGCAGATAGTGCTCCTTGGTGCAAAGCTGGCAGCTGTCAGCATATGTAAGCAGCATAACGCCTCTGGGGAATGATTTGGGATCGTTATACTTGATAGCGTATTCAAGCACCTTATCCTTGATCTTGCTCGGCGTAAGGTCAAAAACGCGTGCAAGAGTTGCATAGGATACGGGGTGACCTGCCGCAAAGAGTATCGCCTCAAGTCCCTCTTCAAATATTATTACTCTCGGAGCCTCGTCTTCGACGGATTGTTCTGCGAGCTCTATTTTTTCATCACTCATTGTCTTTACCGTCCTTCTCATCGTTATCCGACGCAACCGCATCAAATTCGCTCTCCGCGCCCTCTACGGGTATGTAATCGGGATTAAGCTTGAATTTAATATCGAGTCCGTCTGCATCATATTCGGCAACATCCTCTACGAAATGTACCGTGGTGATAAATATTCTGTGTATCTTTATAAGCTCAAGCACCGCCATAAAGCGGGCAACAAGCTCCGGTCTGGAATCTGCATCCTTAAGTAAGAAGAAGAGCGATGCTTCGTCTCTTTCTTCAAGAATGGCGCAGATTTCTTCGATCTTTTCCTCTACCGAAACTACGTGATGCTTGATAAGGGGGTTAACAAGCTCTGTCGGCTTGCGCTCCGCCTCGGCAATTCTCATTCTTCTGAGAATGGAATTGAGTGCCTTTATCATAAGATCGGGATCAAGATTCATAGGCAATCCCTTTTCAGGCGGAACGTCATCCGTTCCTTTTACGTATCTTGTAGAAAACTCGTCGTAAAGGGGGCGCAGCTTGGTTGCGGCAAGCTTTGCCTGCTGATAAAGGAGCAGCGCATTGGCGATCTCACGTCTCGGATCGTTTTCCGTGCCCTCCTCGTGCGGGAGTATCATTTTGCTTTTTATAAGCATCAGCTCGCTTGCCATAACGATAAATTCACTCGCTATTTCAAGATCCATGCGCTGTGCTTCTTCTATATATTCCATATACTGATCGCATATTATTGCGATGGGAATATCTGTGATGCTTACCTTGTTTTTGCTTATCAGCGTAAGCAACAGGTCAAGCGGGCCCTCGAATTGATCGAGCCTGTAAGTAAGCTGTTCTGCCATTATAATTACTCCAAATTAAAGTCTGAGAAAGGGAATAAGATCCACAAGCATATATATCAGGTTGGATACTGCCGTTATCGCGTAGTTTAAGATGTTTGAAAGAGAAAGCAGACTTACCGATATTGCAAGCAGGGGATTATTTGCTATCATAGGAAGCGTAAGCAGGTAATCCGATACGAAATCTCCCAAAAACAGCCAAGCGAGAAGCGCGAAATATATGATGCGCTCATACTGCATTATACGGTAGTAGATCCTGCTTGGCAATATGATTCCCAATATACGCGATCCGTCAAGCGGGGGGATGGGAATAAGATTGAAAATAGCTATTCCAACGTTTACGCTATGGAAAATAGAAAAGAAATTAAGCGTATTCTGCGCGATAGAAAGCAAAAGATCGTTGGGGAACTTTACGTCGCGCAGAAGTGCATATATCAATCTGAATATAAATGCCGAAACTATTGCCATTATAAGGTTTGAGAGCGGACCGGCAAAGGAAATTATCGCAAGATCTCTTCTCGGCTTTTGAAGATATCTTGAATTTACCGGTACGGGGCGCGCCCATCCTATTTTGAAAAGCAGCATACAAATTGCGCCGATGGGGTCTATATGCTTTATGGGGTTGAGTGTAAGCCTACCGAGGTTTCTTGCCGTGGGATCACCGAGGCGATATGCCGCAAATGCGTGGCAATATTCGTGAACGGTAAGCGTAATTATTACCGCAAATGCGGTTAAAACGTAGTATACGATTTCTTCTGTCATTTATTCTTCCGTTATTTGCTTACGGCATCGTATATTCTCTTCCAAAGCTCATCCTTACCGTC
>JAZRLU010000336.1:0-5953 GCA_045647045.1 Eubacteriales bacterium | reverse complement strand
CTCGCTTGTCAGGCGCAGGGGGCGGATATATTCGCCATAGGCGAAATACCTCTGTATGATGCGTACTATAGCATTTAAATTGAGCTTGAATAAATCAAGCTTTGTTATTATATCACATATTATTGTGTTTTGCAAGAGTTTTTTTGATATTTTTTAAGAAAAAATGCGGAGAGCGGCAGATGCAACGGAAATACGCTTGCATTAGGGGCAAATTTGTTCTCTTAGCGAGTGAAAAGATTCTTACTGCAACGCCGATATTGATAGTGATAGCAAAAAATCCATCACAGGCTCACGTCCATGATGGATTTTCTTTATTCTGCACGGTTAGCGGAATTTCTTTATTAAGAGCCTTACACTAACGTTCTTTACATTGGAGTGTTATCAGAAATGTAAAAGCTCCTTCAGCCTTATCTTATCGGTGGAGCTGAAGTTGCTGACGTCAATCACGCCGGCGATCGCCTCTATGCTCTTTGCGCCCCTGAGAGCTTTTTCAAAGCGCTCTCTTATTTCATTAACGCCCTCAATCTCAAGAACCTTCATAAGAACGGCGCGCTTTGCATAGCAAACGCTTGAAAGCTTAAGGTATTCTACTATGCACTCATAGGTTGCACTGTAATCAATATCCCTAAGAGAAACCGTTACCACGCCGTACTTGGACACAGAAGCGCAAACGGGCTCACCGTTTTTAAGAACGGTTACATTTGCATAGGGCTTACCGAGGTGCTTACACGCGGCATATTTCTATACCAGATGCTTTGAGTAGCATCGTCACAAAAATTCTTCGTCTCATTCTTTTCAATTCTGAAAAGGCGGTCAAAAAGAACCGTAGTTCTGTAATCCTTAAAGAAATAAACGTTCCCGGGATCTGCAACCGGTGCTGTTTTTACGATCAAGTGGCTTGGTAACATATTTTTATCTCCTGCTTATCAAAGATTAGATCTATAGTATACTAATATCATAAAATGCGCGTTAAGTCAACGGCTCAGAAGTGAAAAGAGCTTTGACGCAGCATTGATCAACCTCAAAAGCTATGTGGAGTCATAATAAAAGCCAAGATCAAATCATTCGATCGATCTTGGCTTTTTATAGGTGAAATTACTTGGTTACGTTATTCTCATCGGATACGGCGGGGCTTACATCGGTTGCAACAGCTTTTTTGCCGCGGATATTAAGCACGCGAAGGATGGTGGGAGAGAGCAGGATGTTGGCAAGCAGCTCAAAGAGGAAGTTAAAGCCGACGAAGAATATGATGATATACGCGCCGATGCTCATTCCCTCTGCGGCGGCGCCTGCGTTTACCGTATCGATAAAGAAGATAAAGCAACCGATGATGAAGATACCCGTATTTACTATGGGTGCCGCGATCGCGGATATCATAACGGCAAGGTAGCTATTATAACGCGATAAGAGCTTGTATATCAAGCCTGCAACAAGTCCCGCAGCAATTCCCTTCACCATTACGGTTATTATAGTGCCGGGAATGGAAAGACCGAGCCAGAATGCCGAATCAGCCGTCATAAAGAATACTACACCCGATACACCGCCGAGCCAAGCGCCTGCAAAAGGAGCATATTTATCAAAGAGCGCTGCACCGAGCACTACCGGTACAAGGGTTAAGGATATGGATGCAAATCCACCTATCTTTATAAATCCGCCAAGGAATGCAAGAACTGCTACCAGGGCCGTGAAAAGTGCAAGGAGCACAAGGCTACGAACGCTTTCTGTGAGAGATGTATTTCTTCTGTTTTTTCTTTCCATAACAGTCCTCCGTGAAGGCTTTAAGATTATTCTTAACGCCGTAATACGGTTATATTATATCTCTGCTTTAATATTTTGTCAAGCCTCGAAGTAAAAAATTCTCAGCATACTCTCATCTGCAAAATAACAAACGACTGTATAGGTGGCGCGAGCCTCTGCGCGAGTATTGTACTCGCCCGTCGTATTACAAAATACGAGAAGCATATCAGAGAGTGCGACAGAGGCGGTATCCGCAAGCAAGAGAGAGAGCCAATCGCAGCTATCTACCCACTCATCTGTACTAAAGAGGGCGGCTTCAAGCTCTGCCCTCATGCCATTTTTAAAATAGAGCTCGCTTATATAAAGTATCTCACCCTGCGGCAGGCTCTGCCCTCGGCAGACGGTTTGGATGAATTCCGCGCGCGGTAGGTCTCTACCTATTGCGCGCTCGGCGGCGCGCATCGATGACGGCGGAATCAATAGGGCGATAATTATCGCCGCCGCAGCTATCAGTGCCGCAGCGCCAAGAGCTATGGCAAGCACACGCCGACGGGCACAGGTGCGTGTACTACTGCAATCCGATACTGACGGTGGCTGACTCTGTTCGCCCTCAGATAAGATAACCTCTGCCCGTGCACCGTCTTGTGCGGTATATTCCATATCCGCCTCACTCTCCGCAATAGGCTCGCCCACAAGCATCTCATCGACCGAAATACCGAATATATCACGCAGCCTTATGAGGTTATCTATAGTGGGCAGGGTTTGCCCGTTTTCCCACAGGCTGACGGTTTGGCGCGAGACTATAAGCATACGTGCAAGCTCCTCCTGCGAGAGGCCGTTTTGCTTTCTGTAAAACTGTATTCTCTCACCTACCGTCATCCCTCTGCCTCCGTGCCGTTAACCTCGGCATAGTCCTCAAAGGTATAGCTGACCGTTACTCCGTCCTCAAGCATAAGGTAACTGAACTGCATCAGATACCCATCCTCAATGACGATGGCAAGCTCCGAGAGCGTTTTACCCGTACCTGCAAAATTCTCGATTGGCTCCGCCAGAACGTAGCCGAAGATACTGTCATAAACGAGTGCGGAGGCATCTATATGCCCGAGAACGGAAGAGAGAGCATCCGATATCTGCTGTGCAAGCCCCTCGGAGGAGCAATAGCCGCTGGCAAGGATAACCTCATCCAAAACGCCACCGCGCTTTTCATAGGTATATATATCGTTGATAACCTTGATCTCGGCGATTTCATAGCTATCATCACTATAGATCTCATAAATTAGCGAGAAATTACCGAGAAAACGATCGGCGGATATTGCGGAGGCAAGCTCCGCATTCGTGACAGTGGGGACGTTTATAACAACCTCGCCCCATCCGTATAAAATATATTCTTCGCTGACCGTGCCGAAGAGATTGCCAAAGTCAACGCTGTAATATATCCTTGCTATCCTACCGTCCTCAAATGCTATCTCGCAATCTTGATAGGTATAAAATACACCGCCCTGCTCGAAGGAAAGCTCGCTTGCAACGTACACATCATCACCAATATGCACAAAGCTATCGTAGTAGGGTGCAAAATCAAGGCTCTCGATAACGTCACCGCTTGATGCGTAGGTGCTCTCACCGTCTGTTATCGACTCTGCGTGATCCCCATCTACGAGAACAGTGCTCTTGACCGTGCCGAACATACCCACGGATGCCGTGTGATCCATCATTACGTTTTCAAAGGCAAAGGCGCTTATCCACTCAGCGCGGCTCATTTTAGGAGGCAGCTTTGCTATAGGCTCAACGGCGCCCCTACCGCATACCGAGCACACGCGAATGGCGCTACCGTCTGCCTCGGAGGTGGGCGCGGTTATAACTGTAGGCTCACCAAAGCTATGCTCCGCCTTACCCGAGTATGTATGGCAATCATCATCTATGCAAGCGTGCCAATGACTAAGGGAGTCAGACGTCCACTCCTCGCTGTAGGAATGCGCGAGGGTGGTATATGAGCACACCGAGCAGATCAGCACCTCTCTGCCATCACCGTTAACAGACTGTGGCACGTAGGTATGGGCGGCGCAGATAAGAATCTCACCGCACTCCGAACACGCCTTGCGGTGTGAATCCGAATCCGATGACCAAGTCATCGGCAACGTATGGCTGCAGGTGCAGGATACAAGCAACGCGCAAAGCAGAACGCATAGCGCGGCGAACATTAGCCTTTTCATAGGCGTGCCTCCGTTTTCGTCTTATTATTCAAGCACGGTAGTACCGTAATCGTAGAACCAATATGATATGACGGACTCGTCCTCTGCGAGCACGTATACGGTGGAAAGGTTGCCCTCCTCGTCAAAGCTTACGGTAAGCTCAGAGATACCGTCAAGCTCGCCAAGGTAGCTATACTCACCAAAAAGTGCGTTATACTCAAAATCCGATACGTTAAGATCGGAAATGAGACTGCGCACTGCGTCAAGCACGGATTCCTTGATAGCAGACGAGGTGCCGCTATCGGTATCCACTACCTCATAATTTTCGTCATATGTGATTTGAACGTATGAGTCACCGTTAAACATATAGGTAACCATATCAACGTCAAGGGTAAAGTTCTCAAATCTCTCTCTGGCGAGTGCATATTCAAGAGCCTCGGCGCTAAGAGAGGTATCAGGCGCATCCACCTCTACCTCACCCCAAAGTGAGAAGGTATATACGTAGTCTACAGAGCCGAGAGCACCGAAATCCATAGCGTAGGTCACAGAGGCGATCTTGCCATCCGCAAGCGTTACAATAACGTCGGTAAGCTCAACCTCCATTATATCCATATAGTTAACGGTTACCGATGCGGCGGTATAAGCACCGTCATCACCGAGATTAAACAGCTCGTAGCTCGCGGAAAAATCCACCTCCGCAAGCACGCTGCGATCGGTATAGGATTTCTCATCACCCCAAACCTCGAGAACACCTTCTCCGTCAACGAGATAATAGTAAGATTCACCCATCTCGGTATCGAGAACTGCGCAATCGATACGCACGTTCTCAAATGCAAAGAGCGCCTGCCAATCCGCTTCGCTCATCTTTGCGGGCAGAGCGGGTATCGACTCACGCTTTGCCGCGGAGCAAACGGTGCAGGTATAGGTCATCTCGCCCTCCTTGCCGCTCTGTGCGGGCACTGTAACCTCGCCCTCACCAAAGCTGTGTGCGCTCTTCTCGAATACGCCCGTGCAGCCCTCTGCGGTGCATGCCTTCCAATGTTCCTTGCTATCTGCCGTCCAATCCGTAGCAAAGGTATGAGTGTGAGGGGGCGTGCCGCTGTTATCTGTACCGTCCTGCGCCGGTTTATCACCGTTACAGCCAACGAGCATAAGTACAAGAATAGCACTGATCAAAGCTATAAGCAATTTTTTCATAAGTAATTTCCTTTCGGGGTCGTGTTTATATTTCGCCTTTTCGGCGCTGATGGCATTATACTCCAACGCCTCCGAAAAAGCAAGCAAAACCTTCTTGCGAGGCGCAAGAAATACTTGCGAAGGGCATAAAATGCAGTACCCGTGTCAAGTTTCGCTCTCAAAGTGTTATCTATTGTACCATATATCGGCACAGATATCAAGTCTCACGGGCGAGGTATTGTCATTTTATATTCTTAATTTTTCTTAATCATGCGGCAAAGGCATTGACTTTTTGGCTGCGGTGATTGTATACTCTATAACGCAATTATCGACCGATGCATTTTTGACGAAGGAGCTTTTATATGTGGACCTTATCAGATCTTTTGAAAAACTTTTTTACGCATAAGGACTTTTTACCCTCTGCGGATCAGATTCCCGGCACGATGTTTACTCCCCTGCACTTTATTTTTTCGGCTATATGCCTTGCGGCGGTTATCGCGCTTGCTATATTTGTGTCAAAAAAGAGCGAGCGAACGGTAAAAACCGTTTTCACCGTGCTTTGGATAATGCTTGTTTTATTTGAGGCGATCAAGATAGTATGGGAGAGCGTTTCCGGGCATGAGGTGCGCTTTGAATGGACCGGTGTGCTTCCGCTTTACCCCTGCAGCATCTTTATGTATGCTATGCCCTTTGCTATATTTGGCGAAAGGCACCTTCGCCGTGCGGGCGCAGGCTACGTATGCACGCTCGGTATTCTCGGCGGTGCTATAAACTTTGTTTATCCTGCAACCATACTCGGAAATTACTCTTGCATATCGTTTGCGGGATTCCACACCTTTTTATATCACGGC